>JAQVOQ010000082.1 GCA_028702545.1 Clostridia bacterium | reverse complement strand
CATCATCTCAAATATGGTCAATTGATCATCTTCAATTTCACTAATGGCTAAATAAAAGTTCCTAACCTGATTTAGTAAAATTTCATATCGTTTATCTGACAAATTAAGAGACTTAAAAGACTCCTCTATAAAGTTATAATATACTGCAACTTTAGTGCCAACCTCACTAATTAATAAATTATTATATAACTTCTTATTAACCGTTACGCCTTTAAATTCTATAATATCTTTTCGAGTTTTATCATCTAATTTTGTTAAGCCACTTAATATATTAGATATATCATCATATAAATTAAATTCTTTAAAAATCGATCTGGATTTGAATTTTTTTATTAGTTTATGCTTTATATTGTATAATTTTCTATATTCTTCAATAGTCCTTGGATTATCAAGTCCATCATGACAACTTTTACATAATGCTATTTTATTATCTACACTTTCCACATCGTCAGACATTTTTTTTTCATTTTTTAAAAGTTCTTTTTCATAATCACTTGGTTTTAAGGGATATATATGTGCAACATCATATCTTTTATATTGTCTATTATTTACAATTTCAAATACTCTTTTCGCACATAATGGGCAAGACCCCTCTACCTCTGACAATAACCTCATAGTTTCATTGTCGCCTACATCTTTTCTTTTAACTGTCATAATTAAACCTCTATTCATTTCTAATATATTCTATCATTTTTTTACAAAATAATCTAATAATTTTACCTTATATTTTATCGAACTATACACTGTATTTTAGTATAAATCCAGCTTTTATTATAAATGCTCTATGTTCAAATTCGACTTGGTTCGCTCCGCCAAAAAAGACGACTAGCTTAACCTTACGGTTTGGCTAGTCTTTTTTTGTCTTCGTTCGTTCCAGATTCCGCTTGTGTGTTTCGGGCTTTTGCTCTCACTAATCGCTCGGCTAAAGCCACGCACAGCCAAGAACTGCACCTTCGCTTTATTGCCCACTGGGCACGCTCAGGCTCGTTCCCTCTCTCTCCGCCAACGAAAAAAGCCTTATTTTATAAGGCTTTTTTGATGTTTTTATATCTAACATTTTACTCACAAATAAAGGCTCAAAAAACGGTTAAAAAGTGCAATGTCTAACAAATGTCTAACAAACTTTTTTAAAACTAGTAGTCACATAGCATAAAAACTGGCGATATTTAATATCTTCAATATCAAATTTTGACACTAAAAAAGACTATTTACTACTAAATAGTCTTTTAATAATTTTAAATATTTTTTATTTGATAGTTTCATAATTTACATTTCTTCAGCTTGACAGTTACTCATTTCTTTTTGTATTTTATTTAGACTATTAATACATTCTTCATAAGTTGTTGAGTCAAATATTAACATAGAAGTAATTTCATTGTAGTCTTTTTTAAGATCATCACTCTCTATTATTCTCTTTAAAGTTTTTTCAATTTTATAATTTGGCGAAGATGAAATATTTATTCTAGCATTAGCTGCTTGTCTTATTGTTCTTACATTATCCATTAGCATAAAAAATTCTTTGTTGAATTTTATGTGAGGTAGCAGTTTATATAGGTCGTATAAATGCCTAGAATTTCTTTCAAAAGTTTGACTTTCGTAATAATCGCATATTGCAAAAACTTTATCTATAAATGTTCTTTCTATTGTTTGTGTTGTAATATTTATTGGCTTAAGTTTAAACTTTTCGATTAGCTCAATTTGACCCTCTTCTAGTAAATAGTCATAAATATAGCTTTTTGCAGTATTTTGTTCTATTGGATATGCGGGTAGAGCTAAAAAAGTTTCAACCTTAATAGTGTTTTCAAACATATTTTGTTCGCCAATATCTACTATGTAGGTATTCATATTCATACCACTTTTAAAATCTTCTTCATTATTAATGTTATAATTTGCGTTTTTAATGGCATAAAAAACTTTTCTATTGAACTCTTTTAGTAGCCCTTGCGAAAAATTGCTAGGGTTTTCTAAAGCCAAATCAATATCTTCAGAATATCTATTGATTAAGCTATAACATTTGCTTAAGCTAGTGCCACCTTTAAAAACTATTTCTGGCACTTGGGTCGTAATTATTTCTAGCAGCAAAGATACGAAATAATCTTGCTTAACAATTTTTTTGTCTATGTTAAAATGCTGTGCAGTTTCTGATATTAGATCATTAAATGCTTCTTTAAATTTGTGTAAATTCATTATAAATTTTATACTCCATAATTTTTTTTGAGGTTTTGGCAGGGTAATATTTAATATATTTATTTATATTATCCATTGTAACATTTTTGTTTTTATAATAGCTAATAATTTTATTTAAAGCTTCAAACTTATCAATGTCTGAGTATTTCTCAAAAATTGTTATAATATCTAAAAATTGTAAAGTATTTGCATTGTTGTTGTTAATATTTACTCTTGGTCTTCTTAAAATAATGTTTCTATTATTAATAACAACTTCTCTCTTTCTGCTTGATTCTTTATTTGTAGTAATCTCTTTTATATTAGGAACTTGAAAAGAGATGCCTAAGTTGTTTAAAGCGGTCAACCCTGCATAATAACCGCTTTTTTTATCATTTGCTTGAAAATATTTTTTTTGAATAATTGAGTCAAAATCTGGTTTTTTATATTTTCCTGTTATTGATTTTTCTGGCAAAACATAAATTCCTCTACCCGCTTTTATTAACTCATTTTTTTCTACTAGTCTACCAAGCTCCTGCCTAATGCTAGGCTCTTTTTTTGTATTCGAAAAAGAATCTACTATCTCTTTTAATAGTATTGGTTCACCCAAATTATAGTTTTTTTGAATATCACTTATTAAAAACATAGTAAACTCCTCCTTCTATATTTTGTACATAGTATATAATATTATACATTTATTGTCAACATTTGTGACAACTTTATTTATTTTTATATTTTATTGTTCTTTTTAATATTAAAAAAACTTATTGCTTACATCTCAAAATCGTCTTTTTTGCTTTGTTGTTTTTCATAATCGTTATCATATTCATAGTCTACTGAAAACAAATTTTTGACTAAATTCATATTAGGCTGAACATTCTTTAAAATGCCCAGCCTTTTTTGTTTTTCTTCTTCTATTATTGTTTGTTGCTCTTGCTGTTGGTCTATTGTTCCAAACGCACTCATTAAGCCACTTGCAACGCTTAATTTTGAACTATAATCTAGGTGTGAGTATATATCGGCTGTTGTTTGATAGGTGCTGTGACCTAGCCATTCCTGTACTTGCTTCATACTCATGCCCAGTGCAAGAAGTAAACTAGCGCAACTATGCCTAAGGTCGTGAAAACGAATTTGAGCTAAGCCGGCTGCTTTTTGAATATTATTAAAATTTCTTGTGTTTTTAAAAACTCTTCTATTTTATAACATATTAAAAAAAGAGTGAATTCAATCACTCTCTTTATCTAATCAATAACATTTCTATTATGTTTTTCAAATTGAAACTTTGCATAATCTTGCCAGTCTAATTCTTTTCTCCATTCATAAGTTGTTGGTAAAAATGATTTTATATTACCAGTCATATTTTCAAACGGTTCGTCATAACAAATCACCGCACTAGGCTTAATAATTTCCATCATTTTATTGTATCCCATCATAAATTCTTCTTTAGCATTTTCTCTGTAATAGGTGCAAACTGCAACAACCGATCCTTCTTCTACGCTATCAAAACAAAATTCAAAACTTCTTTCGTCACCCCAACTTATTGTTGGAATAACTTTCATTCCTAAACTTTGGAAGTATGCTCCACACCATCTATTTTTGAATACACTATTTATTTGAAGTGCAAGTGGCATATCGGTAAATATGCTGTAATCAGGAGAAAGTATAGCATAATATTGTTTTAATTTTTGACCTTCTTCCAAAGCTTTATCATATACTTTATCAAAAAGCCAATCATAGGTAAAAAAGTGAATTGTCTTATCTTTATTTTCAACATCCTCTTTTTTAATATTCACATAAC
>JAQVOQ010000017.1 GCA_028702545.1 Clostridia bacterium | reverse complement strand
TCTTCCTGCTATTATTTTTAGTCCGCTAATAAAAGCAATATCTTCATTAATTTTTCCATCTTCTGTTATAACGCTAACATAGGGCAAATTATATTTATTGCACCACTCAACATCTGTCTCATCGCCATAAGTACAGCACATAACCGCACCTGTACCCTTGTCTAATTGTGCTTTTTCATCGCCTATTATTTTTACTTTATTATTGTATAGCGGAACCGTCGCTTCTTTTCCTATAAGTTTTTTATAGCGTTTATCTGTTGGATTAACCATAACTGCAACACATCCACCTAAAAACTCTGGTCTTGTGGTTGCTATTAGCAATTCCTTACCTTCAACCATAAACTTTATTGTGTTAAAATCGGTTGGAACATCTTGAGACTCAATTTCGGCTTGTGCTATTGAGGTTTTGCAATCGGTACACCATTGAACTGGTGCTTGTTTTCTGTAAGCGTTACCTGCTTTAGCAAGCTCAATAAATGAGCGTTGACTTATTCTACGACTCTTTTCATCTATTGTTTGATAACTCAAATTCCAATCAACACTAAACGCTAATTGTTTAAATAAATTTCTATAATTTTCTACGCCCTCTTTTATAGCACTCTCGCATAGTGGAATAAACTCTTCTCGGCTAACATCACTCGCACGAATGCCTAATGTTTTTTCAACTAAACGCTCAGTAGGCAAGCCGTTATTGTCAAACCCTAGGGGATAAAAAACATTATAACCCATCATTTTTTTAAATCTACATATAACTTCTGCCTGAGTATAACTTGCAACGTGCCCGATATGCAAAGCACCGCTTATAGTTGGAGGCGGTGTGTCAACTGAATAAGTTTCTTTGTTTTGCTCTTTGACATATTTAAAAACCTCTAATTCTTCCCATAAGGTTTGCATTTGTTTTTCTATCTCATTAAATTTATATTTGCCGTCTAACATTGTTTTCTCCTAATTATGAACCTTTAAATTCGTAGATTTATTATATTATTTTAAATGTATTTTGTCAATTTATTAGTTTGATTATGTTTTTTAAAAAAATCTTAAGCGTTTTATATTTCATACATACCTTCAAAGTATTTACTTAATTTTTTCTTTGCATACTCCGTTGTAACATAACTTAACCATCGTATTTTTGCAACATATACGCAAGCATTTGTTAACTCATCACGCTCAGTAGTCAAATTTACTTGGTCTCCGTTATTTAGTGTTGTGTAAATAGGCATTTTTGTTGGCGAATTATTTAAATAAGCGCCCGTACAACTAAAACCTAAATCGTTATGAATTTTAAAAGCAAAATCCAAAACCGTTGAATGCTCTGGCATAAGCACTTCTTGACCTATGTTTGTTTTAACTTTAATATAATTTTCTGACACCTCAAACTGCTTTAACTCCTCATCATAAGGAATTTCAATACCTTCTACTATGCCGTTATTATACTGAAAGTGTTCTTTTTCGGTATGCACAAAAACTTCTATCTTATTGCCTAAATTATCTTCAATTATCATAGGGTTTTCTTGCATTTTTTCTTCTTTTAAAAAGCCTATAATTTTAAAAGAAGAAAACCAACTTGAAGAAGAAAAGATTGTAAACAATAATTCTTCTTTGTTAATTTTTTTATTATTGTTTTTTAATATAATAAACGCTTTTTGTGTTACAAAATTGTTGAACATAAACTCTTTTACTTTATCTACAGAAATTTTTAATGAGGGCAATTGATTAGCTATAATTTCATAAGGCGTTAGAGATTTTATTACAAGTCTCGCCATTCCAAGTGTCTTTTTGATTAGCATATTATTTAAGTTAAGTTCAAAATCACCAAAAATTTTGTCAAAATGGTTTTTGCTTTTTTCTAAAAATGCTTCATACCTTTTATTAAAATGAATATAATCTTCTGTTTCAACTATTTTATAACATTCATTTTTAATGTTGTAATAAAGCGTGTTAGCTTTAATACTCGTTAAAATAGGAATTAAATATTTTTCTGTTTCTTTTACTTTTTCTATTTGTTGATATTTGGGAAAAATATCAATCGTTCTTAAATTGTGTAATCTGTCGGCAAATTTAACATAAAATGATAATTTGTCGCTCATACCTATTGAATATAATTTATTATAAGTTTTTTCTTGCATTAAAAACTTATAAAACTCTGGGTTTCTTTCCTTTTTTTCATATTTAATTGCAGTTACTGAATCGACAAGGTTTGCAACTTTTAAATTAAACTTTTCTTTTAGGTCTTCATAGGTGCAGGCACAATCTTCTATTACATCATGCAGTAGTGCCGCTGCTATAACATTCTCGTCAAAATTAAGCTCTGCCAAAATTTTAGCAACTTCTATTGGGTGTGTTATATAATCTTCGCCTGATTTTCTTTTTTGATTTTGATGCAAATCTTTTGCATATTCAAAGGCGCGTTTAATTAAATTTATATCAATATATTTTTTCTTTTCTAAACTTTTTATTAACTTTTTATATTCAATTAAATAGTTCATATTGCGCCTCCTTTATTTCTTTTTGTAAGACATAATCAAACGATAATATTTATCATCTTCTCTGTTTGATATTTTTCCATATAAAAACATATTGCGTTTAACTACATCTACTATTGACCTTTCAATATTATTTTGCATAATGTAATTTTTTTGGTATTCTTCTAGGCTTACATTGCTCTCTAAATATAGCGCTTTAAATTGCTCTAACAACTTCATTGTTTCATTTCTTACATCAATATTTTCAACGGATAAATTAAGCATATTATAAAGTTCGCCGTCTGGTGTTTCTACAAAATATTTACTTAAAATAATATATTGAATGACTGGCGATGGCTCACGACCTCTTGCAACTGAATTAACCGTTCCAATTCCTCCAACATACGATTTTTCAGTAGGTGGATTATTTAATATAATTAGCACTCTATCGTTATAATATTGACTTTTTAAATCAATAAACACTTGTGTTACGCTACTTTCTAGCGTGCCTTTATAATTTTGTGCATAAGTGTTATGGCTGTTTTTAATTTCTGAATAATTATCTGCTAAATAGTCTAATTTTTGTTTAAACTCTTTTGCTTCTTGTCTGCTTGCAAAAAAAGTCGCTAAGCTAATCATTTTAACACTATTATCAAAATTAAATTCTTTTGCTGGAAAAACGCTGAGTACTCCATATTTTAATGGGTCTTTAACGGGATTAAATCCCGCACCCTTATAGGCACTTGATTGATAAAAATAAAGCATATAATTACCTATATATTTTTCTGCACTTACACTTGTGTGTTTTGGATGCGTTAATTCATCTTCCTTAACAGTTTTTGTTAAAAAATCATCAATGTTAATGCCATATTGTTTTTTTAAACTAAGTAAAAAAGCAATAGGTGGGTCATTTACATCATTTAAATAATTATTGATACTAGTTACGGAAAAACCTATCTCCTTTGATAATTTTGATTGGTTTAATTTATTGTCTTTAATTAAGGTCTTTAGGTTTAAACTAAAAACTTTACTAGTTTTTAATAAATTTTTATCTGTACTCATATCGCACCTCGAATTTAAAATTAAATAGAGTTTATCACTTTAAAAGTTTAATTTCAACAATAATTTACACAATTATGTAAAAAATATTAAACAATTATTGAAATTATTTTTATAATTATTTATAATTATATGCTTTTTCTGTTTAGTTTAATAAAAAAGCGGTCAATCAACCACTTTTTTTATTTTTACCTCTAAAATATTACTTTTTTATTAAAAGACTTTATTTGATAACTTCAAGACCTAAATATTTTACTAAAACTTGTGGAACTTTAATGCTACCATCGGCTTGTTGAAATTGTTCAACTATTGCAGGAATTATTCGGCTCGTTGCAAGGCCAGAGCCGTTTAATGTGTTAACAAAGTCCAACTTTCCTGCTTCTATGTTTCTAAACTTAGTGTTTGACCTTCTAGCCTGATAATCTCTAGCGTTAGATACCGAGCTGACCTCTTTATAGCCCATTGTAGGCACCCAAACCTCAATATCATAAGTACGAGCCATACTAGCCGAAACATCGCCAGCAGCAAGCTTACTCACCCTGTAATGCAGTCCTAACTTCTCAACTAATGCTTTTGCTTTGTCTACAAGTTCATAAAATGCTTTATCTGAGTCTTTTGGGATAGTATATTGTATCATTTCCACTTTATTAAATTGATGACCACGAATCATTCCGCGCTCTTCTGCTCTATAACTACCCGCCTCTCTTCTATAACACGGCGTATATCCAAAATATTTCTTTGGAAGTTCATCTTCTGTTAAAACTTCATCGGCGTGCAAATTAACAAGTCCTGTTTCTGAGGTTGGAAGCATAAATTTATTATCGTTATCACTATCGTCTTTTACCCAATAAACATCACTTTCAAATTTAGGAAATTGTCCTGCTCCAAAACCGCAAGAATAGTTAAGCATATGAGGAATTAACATAAACTCATAGCCGTCTTTTAAGTGTTCATCTATAAAATAGTTAAGCAGTGCCCACTCAAGCCTTGCACCGACACCCGTATAAATCCAGTTGCCATTTCCGGCTAGCTTTGCCCCACGCTTATAGTCTACTAGGTTATGCATCTCGCACAAGTCAACATGATTTTTAATGTCAAAATTAAACTCAGGTTTTTTAGAATAAATATAAACAACCTCATTACCCTCTTTGTCGCCAACAGCCAAGTCTTCATCTGGCATATTAGGCAGTCCTGCAACAAAATTAAAAATATCTTCTTCTAGTTGTTTTATTTTTAGGTCAGCTGCTTCAATTTGCTCGCCCAATAAACGCATACTTTCAAAAACCGCTTCAACTGGCTTATTTGCTTTTTTTAATTCAGGTATACTTTTGCTTACCTTATTTCTTTCAGCTTTTAATTCGTCAGTTTTGGCTTTTAGGCTTCTAACCTCTTTATCTTTATCTAACATATCATCAAAGGACACAAAAATACCCCGTTTAGCTATTGCGGCTTTTACAAATTCGGGTTGTTTTCTTATCAAATTAATATCTAACATATATTTGCTCCTTTTGTTTATTTGTTTATAAAAAAATATACCACTTTTATAGAGTTTATGGCAACTGTTTAACAAAAGATTAACCTGATTATGTTTTAAAAGAATTATTTAATAGGCTAACAAAAAACAACCTTGCGGTTGTTTTTATAAAATTAATTATATAAATTAAACAAATATTAAATAAGTTAATAAGCTAGTTACTGAAATAGCAATACTGCCCCAAGTTATATCAATTAAAGCAAGCATAAAGCTCCATTTTTTTAGCATAGATAAATTTGTTAGCGCGTAGGTTGCAAAAACTATAAAGCCAAACACAAGTCCTCCAAGTATTGCAAAAACTATGTTAACATCTGCTATAGCAGTTGCAGTAACAAAAAATACTAACCCAAAAGCAAGTAAAATATAAACGACTGCGGCGACAAAATAATTTTTATTATCTTTTAACATTTCATCAAGTTCTACTCTATATATCCTGCGGCTAACGAGCCAAATCCAAACTAAATCAATTGTCACTAAAATTGCAAGCGCCACAACGCTAAATATTAAAATATCAAGCATATTATATACTCCTTTTTTATTTATTAAATTACTTTTATTATTTACAAACTCATTAGCTTATATACAAAGTAAAGAAAAATAAAAAAACAGCATAAGTTGCTGTTTTAAAAATTATCTAAATAAATTGTAGCAATATAAGTCATTAAATTTAATGACTTTTCGCAATAAATCTTCTAACGATTGTAAAAATTCTTCTTTATTTGTTGAATCAAGCGCTCCTTGAGAAATTATATCAGTACCGTTAATAGTAAATATTGTTTTATTAAATACTCCACCCGTTAACGATAAAAACACTTGCGAGTTTTCGTCTTCAATAAAAACTGAATTTCCCATGTACATATTCGTATTATAACTAATGCCAAACAAATCCATAAGCGTTGGCATAATGTCATAGGGGCAAGCAAAATCAGTTATTTGCATACTAGGCAAATTGTCATCATAAATGATAAAGGGAACCCTATAAACTTCTGGATTTTGATAATCGGCTTTATCTATACCTTTTATTTTAAGTCCAAGGTCATGATAATAAGTTTCATGATCAGCATATATTGCTATTGTTGTTGTTTCAAGTAAATTTCTATTTTCTAATTCTTCTAGTAAATATTCAACAGCTCTGTCTAAATCCATAACCGCAGCCTGATAATTTTTTAAGTGATTTTCATCTGCAGTTCCAGATAAAGCATTAACCCAGTTAGATGCATCAATTTGGTCTAAATAATCTGCCAGGCGATAATTACCATCATAAGGACCATGCATACTCATAGTTGTAATCCAGTTAAAGAATGGATTTTCTAATTCTGCTGGCGCTATTGTTTCTATAGCCCCCTTAAAGAATTCAGAATCAAGTGGCCAGTCTCCCCAATAATTTATCTTAGAATCTTTTACAACAAAATCAGAAATGTCAAAAATATCGTTAAAACCAAAATTATTATGTGTTTCGTTTCGTTTATAAAAATGTTTTTTGTGATTGATTAAATAGTTGATTCCCTCATAGCCATCATTTTTTAATAAATTAGGAAGTGAGTAGTCAAAATTATTTTTATTTAACTTAGCAGCACCAGGCAAGACTGAGGCAAAACCCTGAGTTAATGGATGACTACCTAAAAAGCCAAAGGCTTCAGATATATTTGTTTTACTTTTAGAATAATAGTTGTTTACACTAACATTATTTTGAGACATCTCATATAAAGTCGGTGTTAACTCCTCATCAATTGCGTACCACTCTAAGCTTTCAGCCATTATAACAATAAGATTATTATCCTCGCTAATGCCCGTGTAGTCACCAATAGTAGAATTTACTCCGGCATCCAAATATTCGTTTGCCGCAACTATCTTCTCCGCTTTATCTTTTTCTAAATTAAATAAAGTTGAATTAATATCTTGAAAATAAAAGCCAAAAGTTCCAAATTTTTTCAAACTCTCTGCTTCAAATATTAAAGTATCATAAAGCAAAGCATCATCCCCAATAAAAGCATATACTGATGTACTATTAAAATTTTCTACTTGGTCTATATAACTGTTATAACCGACAAATTGTATACTTAAAAAGCATATTACCGTTAACAGAGCTATTTTAATTTTGTTTGTATTTTTTATTGTTTTTACATTTTTAAAAGACTTAGAAAATATTATATTGCCAGCAATATAAGCTATTGCTATAAACACAAATACTGACACTAATGTTATATTAATGACGCTTAGTTCAACTGCCGTAACGGCTTCTGCAACTAAATTAATCATATCTACTGTAACTATAGTGCCAAAAATATTATATAAAGTGACATTTGTATAGCTTAAAAATATCTGAATTATAATAATAATTGCAAAAACAGTTTGTTGAATTTTAAAAAAAGGTATTAACAAAACTATTCCGATAATTATTAAAATTATTGATACATCTAGAATTAAATATTGAGGAAGGGCGTTAAAACCTAGAAGCAAAAAAGTTACAGTTTCAATAAATAGAGTTGAAACCAAAAAAATAGCCCCTAATAATAATTGTTTAGAAATACTAGTAGCATTTTTTACTATGCCCGCTTTTTTAACTTTATCCATATCACTCCAAAATAACATAAATTTGAACTTGTTTAAACTGCAATATTATTTTACCATAAATAAAATAAAAATCAAGATATTTAATAATAACACTATTAAAAAGTATACTAAAATAAAATACATTTAATTATTCAACAAAAAACCTTAACAAAAGTTAAGGTTTTAAATTATATTATTTTAAAATTTCGCTAGCAGTTTCTTTTTCTTTTGGTACTTTTTGCAAAAGATTAATTTGTTCTTTTTATTTTTCTACTTCTTCTGTTGAAGAATACTTTTCAAGGTCTTGTGATAACGCTTTATATTTAGCCCTGCTTTTACCGTTGACATCAAAATAAGTATTAACAACATCCATAGTTGAATGGCATTCTTTAGTATAACGCTCTGGTCTATCCTTATAATCATCAAGTATTTTAACGGCATAAGAATTAACGAGTTCAATCATTTCTTGATTGTTTAATTCTAAAGTAAAATCGCTTTCTTTGCTTTTTGTAATTGCGCGCTTTGATATTTGTTTAATGGTAGTAGTAATACTTTCCACTAATCGCTCAGATAATTGTTCTTCTAGCATTTCGTAAGTTGGACAATCGTTTTTTAATCTTTCTGGTCTTACCGCAACATATTTCTTTTCGTTTTTAACATCATATAATGTGATGTTTGACAAATCTTTCTTAGTGGTGTCTACATCTATATTTGCTAATGTTGCAATTAATGTTTTTTCTTGCAACTCACTTAATGAACCACTTTTAGCTGCTAAAAAAACAACTTCCATTACCGAATTTTTTAAATCTTTCAATTGCTCTTCTGTACTATTATAATGTTTATCAAAAGCTTTGATTGCTTTATAATAATCTAATTTATTTAGCTTGTTCAAAAAAATAGGTAATTGTGCTTGCATAAATTTTACTTGATTTATCATTCTAAGTTCTTTACTAGTTCTCTCAACGCCTTCATACTCATCTAATAATTGCATATGCCTGTATTGAATAACATTATAGTCATAATCATCTTGGTATTGTTTTATTTGTCTTATTCTATTAAAAAACTCATTTTTTTCATCTAATATCGCATTATCTCTATGTGCCTCATAGTATATAGAATTAGGCAATTCTTTTACTTTAAAATAATTTTTTATTTTACTTTCTTTTCCCATATTTTAATATCCCCTTACTTTTATACTCCTATATTACACCAAATAAACTTATAAGTCAATATACAAAAAGTTTTATTATGTAAATATTACAAAAAAGAGCGGATTAAACCGCTCTTTTTTATTATTGTTTTAAACTATTGGAGTAATTGAATCAACATAGCTTTGTACATAAGCCTTAAAGTCTATTAATGCTTGTGTACTTTCACTAATTAAATCAACTTCTGCTTGTAATGCATCAATTTGAGTTTGACTAATAGTGCTTATATCATTATCCATTGACCATAATGCAAGGTCTGCAAGTTCAACTAACAATCCAGCATTATCTGATACCCAAGTCATATCGGCACTTGCAACCCAATCAGGAGTAGTTTCTTCGTTTACTATTTCTCCAATTAAGGCGTTAAGAAGTTCGCCAGCAATATAGCTTGTTTCTAATTTTCCAACTAGAGTTTCAGCTAATGTTCCATCAAATGTGCTTGTATCTTCATAAGTCAAATATAAGTTAATTGCATCTTCTAAAATGTCGCTCTCGTATGCCCAATCTATTGAAGCAATATCAAGTGGCACAAATATTGGAGAGTCCGTTGCCATAATGTCATCATAGAAACCTTGCAATACAGCGATTAATTCTGGGCTCATATCGTCAAGTTCTGCAATTTCTGCAATTAAATTATCTACATCTTGAGTAGTATAGTCAGCGAATGTTTCATCACTAATTGCAAGACCTAATTTAAATAGTTCTGCAATTGTATCAATGTTGTCAATTAAATCATCAATGTCAAGGTTTTCTGTCCATGTAAGTGTTTCATCTGCTTGACTTAATGCATAGTGAAGAATGCTGTTAAAGAATCCTTTAAACTGTGCTAATTCTTCTACTGTTAAATCACTTTCATTTACACCTTGAACTGCGTCAACCAATGCTTGAATATCAGCATAAGTTACATCTTCAATGCCACTATTTGCAACGCTGAAAGCAAATTCAATTACTTGTGCAAAGAATTCAGCATTTGCACTTATTGCAGTAAGGTCAAGGTCATCAATCCAAGCAAATTCTGCATTGAATACAAAGTTGTCGTCAATATCAAAATCTCCGATAGTTTCTCCAAAACCTTCAATAAATATAGCCCTCATAGCTCCGTCTATAACAAGTTCTAATAAATCACTATCAAGTCTTTCTATAACTGATTCAATTTGTGTTGCCGTTAATGTTCCATTTTCTTCAATTAAAATGTATAGGTCAATCATTTGTTCAATTGTATTAAGTTCATTTACCCAATCGGTAGTATTTAATAGATTAATTAAAGTATCAAAGTTAATATAGTCACTCGCTGCATTTGTTACTTGTGGCATTGATAAAACTGCTTCTATTATGCTAGAGTAAATGCCTCCAAATAATTGTGTTGAACGAATAGTATTTATTACTTCACCTAATTTTGAAAGTTCAAGTGAATTTATAATATCCATCTCATCAGCATCACCTAAATTAAATGGGTCAATGCTATAGGTAAATGATAATAAGTTATACATAATATCTGTTAAAAATTCTGCCTCTAAATCCCAGTCTATCGTGTCTGCATCAATTCTAGTAATTGGTACAAAATATTCATCGTCTGGCAATTTGCCTTCATTAATAAAGTGTTCAGCATAGCCAAGCACAATATTAATAGCTTCTGGCATTAATGTTTTTATAGAATTAGAACCTAGTATAGCCGTCATAATATCAGCCGATAAATCTCTATTTGTTCCAAAGATTGTAAGTGTTTCTTTTGCTAAATCATCGTTTATTATTTCTTCTCTTAACATTTGGAATAATAAGTCAACAATTCCGTGATCGTCTAATGCTCTACCAATATTAACTATTGCCATAATATCAGATTTAAAATTATCAATTGTTGCCTCATCTAAGCCAATCAAGAATTCATCAATAAATGCTCTAACATCTGTGCTTACTGGAAGACCATCAATTTGCTCACTAACTCCATATTCAGCATTGTTAGCCGCTTGACCAACAATATAAGGAGCATATTGTTCTAGTAATAGTTGTAATGAGTCAAGTTTAAAAACTTTATCAACCAAATTTTCAACCAAGTCCCAGTCTATTTCTGTTATTGTTCCATCTTGAATGCCTGTAACCATATTGATTAATGCTTGAATGTCGCCAGCTATTTCCATACCTGTAACAACTTCTTGCCTTGGAGTAAAGGTATATGTATTGCCGGTTACTTCATCTGTAACCTTAATGGTTGTAAGTCCGTCAAAAACTTTAGTATCAATATTACCAATGCCACCAATTTTTCCCATTAGTGAATCTTCATAGCTTGGCAATAAATCTGCAAACTCTTGAGGTATGAATGACCCAAGTAAAGTACCCCCCGTTCCATCGCCACCCTCTACATTAAGCATACTACTAACGCCTGCTATAGGCATAAATGTAACAAGTGCTATAACCGCGCCTTGCACAACACCCATAAAGCCGCCTGCAAAGCCGTGTTTTTTTGGTTTTGAACCATCTTCCATTCTCTTATTATACTTTCTTGAACTAATTGCATAAATTGGCCAAGTAAGAATTTTAAGCACCCAAAAACCAAGTAAGAATATTACTAAGTTAGCAACTATTGTTGGTAGTTGATTAATTAATACTATAAATGATGGGTTTGCTGCTACAAAATTTTGTAATGCTGTATTACTATTTATAAATGCTGTTATAAGTTCACTTATAGTTGTAATAGGTTGTTCTATACCTCCAATGTTAACCGTCATACCATTTAATAAGGTTGAAAAGTCATAACCTAATAACCAGTTAGATATTAAGGGTGCTGCGAAATACATTATTATTGCAATAGATACGACAAAAGTAAGCCTTAAAGCTGACTTTTTAAGTCCTCTAGCGGCACCGAATAAAAAGCCCATAATAATGAAGAACGCAAATATACCATTAATAATTAATATAATCGTTTGTTGAGTAATTTCCATATTCAATTGCTCCTCCTTTTAGAATTTATATTATTGCCGTAATATTCAATGTAAAATGTATACAATATATATTATAATCATAATACAAATAGCAGTAAAAATAAACTAAATTGCAATAATATTTAAAAAAAATTTATTAATAATGACAATATTTGCACTTTATTTTCAATAATATATTATATTAAAAAAAAAATTATATTGTACCTGAAGACAAAAAAGAGGCTAAACCTCTTAATTATTTATATCAATAAATTTACTTTTCAACTTTTTGTAAAAGTTCTTATTATTTAATCTTAATCTTTTAATTTTCTTAGAACAAATACTAGTTGTAATTTTTTGAATGTTTTCAAAATTATAATTTTCGCCATCAATTGTAATAGTTAAGTGATCACTTCCTTCAAGCGGGCTGATGTTTATTACGACATTAATTGGCAATATAAGCGGGTTTTTAAAAGTTTGATTTATAACGCTATTAAAAGCACCAACTGGAACTAGTTGCATAGCGTGAAAACTGTCATGAATAACTGCGCTTCCATAACTTGATGCGTGTGCCGTTGAACCAACACTTGTAGTAACCATTAGTGCGTCTCCTACAAAACGCTCAATATGTTCATCTTGCACCGTAACATCTAATTTTGTTAAGCTAAGGTCTTACCTCCTTATAACAATTTCATTAAATGCATAATGCTTTGTTTTGCCACTGCTGGTTTTAATAATATTTTTTTGTATTGCGGTTGAACAAACCTTATAATTTGCATACTTTAAGCTCTCAATTAAATCATCTATCTCCTCAACCTCAATTTCTTGCAAAAAGCCTAGTGTACCCGTATTAATTCCAACATATAACATAATTGAATTATAATCGTTTTGCTTTAGCATTCTAATAAAAGCACCGTCTCCTCCTATAGCTATATTTAATTGTTGCTCACTTTCCACAATTTCTAAACCACTATCCACTAATTTTTTCACTAGCGTCCTATAAACTTTTTGTGAAACATCGTTGCTATTATAAAAAATTTTTACTTTATTTATTTTTTGCATATTTTCTTCCTTTTTTAACTTATTAAAATTGCAAGACTAAACCTTCTAACGACCGCCTTCTAGCCGAGACTTTATTTTTTTCTTCTTCTGAGTAATCACTCAAATATTTGTTATCATCTAGTTTTACAATTTGATCATATCCAAAACCATCTTCTTTAGGTACTCTTGTTCCAATTGTACCTTTTAATTCGCCAATGTATGTATATAATTTGCCGTTTTTGCTTATTGCTGCTGTTGCACAGATAAATCTGGCCGTTTTATTTTGCTCTTTTGACTTTTTAAAAAGTTTTATTATTTCCTCTGCTCTATCTCTATTAGTGCCATTAAACCATCTTTTAGCATAAACGCCCGCCACTTCCGGATATGCATCAACAAAAAATCCAAAATCCTCAGCAATAATATAATTATAAATATCATCTTTGCCTAAAAAATCATAAATGCTTTTTGCTTTAAGAGCGGCATTTCCTAATAAGGTGTCTTCTGTTTCTTCTATTTCTATTTTAATATTAGCATCTTTTAAGCTGAACAATTCAACATCTTTTATTAAACTTGATAATATATTTTTCATAGAAATAAGTTTAATGTCATTATTTGTTGCTATTAATATCTTCATCTTTTTTCCTTATTATATAATGTTATATATATTAAGTATTATAATATATAGTATTATATAATACAAATCGTTTTAAAAACAAAATGTTTATTTTTTTTGACTATTGACTTTTTATATTATTAAGTATAGAAGTGTGTTTTGATTAATATATTTAAATATAGTTATGTGGGAAACAATTTTATGATTTATTTTATTGATAAAATTCCTGATAAAGATGGGTTTCATTTAATACATAATAATTCGTGTTTAAGACGATTTTTTACATCTAGCATCATTTATTTAGGGGATTTTGACACTTGCGAAAAAGCTTTTGAAACTGCTCAAAAAGTATATAGCAAAGTAAAATTTTGCTCTTTTTGTTTGCCCGAATGCATAGAAAAAGAAGAGCCTATTTATAAACCGAATAGAGATCTTTTCAATTAAAAAACTCGCAGATAAGTGCGAGTTTTTTTATTTATTTTTTAAATTTTTTAAAATTTTTTAATAGTTCATTTTTAACAATTGATAGCACTTTTGCACACAATAATATTATATAAGAAACTAAAGTGAATCCAAATATATATACAAGTAAGAATATAGTATAAGGTGCTGAGACATAAATACCGCTTAAAATTGGTAAATGGTTAGGAAAATAAGGTCCTATAAAAAACATATTAAAAGTATCAGTTAATCCTGCAAAATGAGCAATATAATTCATTGCAAGCGCCGCTAAAAAAAGTGTTACAAATACTGGCAATGCTTTTAATATTGTTTTATGTTCTAATTTTGCCCTACCGCTAGCTAAAATATAAACTCCTCCCACAAGCATTAAGCCGTGGTGAACCATAGTTTGAATATTGATACCTATTGTTGTAGTAAACACATCATTAGGGTAAAGCATAACTGCTAACCCTGCAAATAAGGCGTAAGTACCCAAAAATGCAAACAGACTATCCTGTACTTTGCCCTTTTTAATTAATGCGGCAATTAAGAAAATATACATTGGAATGGAACAAAATTGAAACGGAAAAGCATACCATTGATAATGCCAAAGACCAGTTGTGGCGTTAAAAGAAAAATTTAATTGTTTAAAAATTTCTAACGATATCATAATTATAGCAAAAGTTAATAATATTTTTCTATTTTTTTTATCATCTGCATTTTTATATTTAGCAACTACAAAAATTGTTATTGCAACTATCACTGCAAAAGAAAATAGGTGAAACCATCCAAAAGGAAGCGGTTTTGTCATTTGTAAATTTAAAAAGCTTAAAATGCTCTCAAAAAAGTTCATAAATATTCTCCGTATAATTAAATTTATTCAATGCTTATATTCTAAGGTTTTTGATAATATTAGTCAATTATATTATTATAATTTGTTTTTATCATACAATTTATTTTGTATTAACCAATATTTATAAAAAAACTAGGTAAAAATACCTAGTTTTTTATTTAATTTAAATCATCTTTTAGTTAACATAATATGAATTATAAATGTATCCTTTAGTAGTTTTGCTGACTGTGATATCTAAAACTGTACTTGACTCGGTTTGATCAATATCAAACGAAGGCGAGCCATCACTAGTTGAGCCATGATTTGTAGGATTAATAAAGGTAATTACAATATTTACCATCTCATCAAATGTTATTTCATAGATTGAACCATTTTCTAATGGGTAAACCCAAATACTGTAGTTTGAATCTTGAATGGCGACTATTTTTATAAAGGCCATCATTCCACTTTCAACCGTTGAATCAAAAGTAGTGTTAATTGTTAAGGTTGCCTCAAAGCTCCAATCTGCAAATAATGTAATGTCTCCATATGAACCTGCATAAATTTGCGTAATAGTATCATTTATGCTAGCAAATACACCTTGCGACTTATATACCGTTGCACCATCTACGAGGGCGACTTTCCAGCCACCAAAGTCATATCCTGCTTTAGTTGGCTGTTGTAGAGTAATGGAATTACTTTCCACTGTATATAAATTCTTTGTATTAGCTACCTCTCCTCCATTTAACTGGTAAGTAATGCCATATACTGTTTTAGTTACAGTTCTTGTATTACCGGCATAATCTTTAGCTATAAAATCATAAGCTCCTGTTTCAGTAACCATATATTCAATTTCTCCATCATGACTAATATTAACGCTTAACACAGTAGGTGCCTCTTGCCCGCTTAACAGTTGCTCGATAGATGGCTCGCTGCCATTTATCATGTCTACTCTTGGGCGATAGAAGTATTGCTCTTCATCAACATCTCCACTATAAAATAAATAGGAGCGAATCGCTGCTGATATGGTGTTTTCATACCATCTATAGTTTGTTACAACTTGATTAGTTTTTGTTCCATCTGCCAAATATATTCCTGCATCAGCTGGAACTGTTCCACCAGAATGTGGTAATACATAAGCTATCCATAAAGCCCAATTATCAGCACCAATAGACCCAGTGGCAG
>JAQVOQ010000016.1 GCA_028702545.1 Clostridia bacterium | reverse complement strand
TTCTACCTAGTTTCTACCTAATTGTATAAAAAAGTGCTTAAAAGTCATTTTTAGTAGTAAGCAGTTTTAGGCAGTCAAACTCAGTTTATAAAAAAGCTACAAGCCTTTATTTGATTAGCTTGCAGCGTTTCTAATTTTAGTATTAAACGACATTTTTTAGCGTTAAAAATTGTTAATAATTCTTTTTTTGATTAGCATACGGATCATAGGCTTTTATTTCATAAGGTTTTTCGTTATTTGTGCCAATGGTATAATAAACAGTTTCTAATCTGTGTTGAGGTTCACCATTATCTACAATAAATGTATTTATTAAAAACCAATCATTTTCAAGATATTTATTAACCTCTTCAATATTTTCTAATTGCTTTATCTTTTTCACATTTTTGTATGTTTCTAATTCTTGTCCCATAATTCCTCCCTTATCTCGTTTTTTTTACTTATTATAACATTTCCCTTTGACTTGTTGAACAGATATCATCCATTTTTGAGCTTAAATTAAATAAATTTAACTTTTGCTCTTGCAAATTATCAATTTGTTGATTAATTTCTTCATATTGTTTTTTAAGTTTTTTTGCTAGTTTAGCATTTGTTACAAACATAAGATTCTCCTAATTTCAATTTATTCTTTTATTATACAACAAATTAATGTTTTTGTATATGCTTATATTTATACTTATTTTAACAATAATTGGTTATTTTTATAAATTTTTTTTTCATAATAGTGTTGTTTAAAAACTCTTAATCATTTTTATATTATTTATTTAATAAAAATTAAATATTATTATTTTAGTTTTACTGTGTTTATTGATTTTTAATTAGTTCCTCTAATATTTCAACGGCATTTGACGCGGCGCCTTTTCGTATATTATCGGCAACGCAAAACATATGGACAATGTGTGAGTTAAATAAGTCAAGCCTTACCCTACCAACATAAATTTTATCGCTTCCACTAGCCAAGTTAGCTAGAGGATAAACATTATTTTTTATGTCATCTACTAATACAATACTATCAAACTCTTTTAAAAGCTTAAACACTTGTTCTTTGCTCGGTTCTTTTTCAAACTCTGCCTCAATTTGAACGCTATGACTATTTTCTATAGGCACACGCACGCAAGTTGCAGAAACTGACAAGTTAGAAATTTGCAAAATTTTGCGCGTTTCGTTTACCATTTTCATCTCTTCTTCAGTGTATCCATTTTCTAAAAAATTTCCTATATGTGGCAGGCAATTATTGAAAATTGGATGAGGATAAAATGCTGGAGTTTGACCTTTTGAAGTTGCTTTTAAATCTGTTAATCCTTTAATTCCGCTACCACTTACTGCTTGATATGTTGTGAAGTTTACATTTTTTAAAACAAATGCATCGTGCAAAGCTTTTAGCGGTGCCATACATTGAATAGTGCTGCAATTAGGATTTGCAATAATGCCTTTATTTTTAAAGGCAGCTTTTATGTTGACTTGTGGCACTATTAGCGGAACATCTTTTTGCATTCTAAACGCACTTGAGTTATCTATTACTACTGCTCCTAATTCAATAAAAACGGATGCAAACTTTTTAGACACCTCACCGCCTGCAGAAAAAAGAGCAAAGTCAATCTTTTTATTTTTTATATTTTTTCCCTCTAAAACAATAATGGGATAATCTTTACCTTTAAATAATATCTTTTTACCTTTGCTTTTTGCACTAGCAAAGCAAAAAAGCTTGTTTATTGCAATATTTTTTTCAGCTAAAACTTTTAAAAATGTAGAACCAACAAGCCCCGTTGCTCCTACTATAGCAATATTGTATTTTTTCATTTTTATACTCTCCTATAAACCAAATTCTGCTACTAACACCTCTACTGCTTTTTGTTTATTATTATAATTTATTGTAAAAGTTATTAAGGTTTCAGAAAGCAATATATGATAGATCTTTATTTTGTTTTTATTTAATATTTCGCTTGTTTTTTTAATAAAAAAATTATGAGTTGCTAAGCCCGTTCCAACAAGCGTTACTCTAACTAAGTTGCGTTTAGCGGTCACTTTAACTTTTGAAAACAATTCGTTGCTCTTAATAACGCTTTCAACATTCATAAAAATTTCTGGGCAACTCAGTGATAAAAAATTACTGTTCTGCGTTTGAATCAGGTTAAACATCTCAAAATTTTGACAATTTTCAGATAAAACATTTAATAGGGCGTCTTGATGCTCATAATTAATTGGAGTTTGAAAGGTGAGCACGCAAACATTATCTTTTGTCGCTAAACCGCTTATTTTCATCTCTTCAAAAAATCTTTTTCTTGGCGTAATAATTGTACCTTTTTTTTCTTTTTCTAGCGCTTTTGCTAAATATACTTTTGTATGATATATCTTCGCAAGTTCAACGCTTCTAGTTTCAAGCACTTTTGCGCCATTTATTGCCATTTCTAACATTTCATCATAGCTGATTTTTGTTAGCTTTTTGGCATTCTTATATAATTTGGGGTCAGTTGTAAAAACGCCCTCAACATCGGTATAAATTTCGCAAGGGCATTTCAGCACCGAAGCAAGTGCCACGGCCGTTGTATCCGAACCACCTCTACCTAAAGTAGTTGTATCGCCACTCTCGGTAATACCTTGAAATCCAGCAACTATAACCGTATAGCCCTCTTTGATTAATTTTTTTATTTGCTTCTTATCTATTGATTTAATAAAGGCGCGAGAAAAATTCTCCGTAGTCAATATGCCGGCTTGAGCGCCAGAAAGTGCTATTGCTTTTACTCCTATATTGTTTAGTGCAATAGATAATAAAGTTACCGTTTGAATTTCGCCCGTTGCCAAAAGCATATCTAACTCTCTTAAACTAGGATTGGTAGAAATTTCATATGCCATAGCAACTAATTCATTTGTTGTTTTGCCCATCGCACTAGCTACAATCACTAAATCGCTACCCTTTTCTTTTAGTGTTTTTATATGTTGTGCGATAGCCATTATTTGAGTTATAGTTGCCACACTAGAACCACCATATTTATGAACTATCAACATTTATTTTATATCCTTTAAATTACATCTTTTTATTTTATATTTTTTTTATATTAAAAAATAGTATTTTTTTTATTTTTTCCTTACCTCACTATATTAGTTAATATAAAAAATAGTGTGCGAGCATTTACATTTTTTAAGTTACGAGCATAAACTGAATTACAGGAGTAAAAAAATGTATTATATAGATATAACAGATAAAAGAAATATAGCTCTAGCAGCATTACTTAAAGAACATGGAAAACAAGTTGAAGAGTTTTCTTGGGATAAGCAAATAGAAAAAAATAGCACTTGTATTTTTTCGCCGTCAAAAAAATTCTCAACAGAAATGGCTGAGAATTTGCCTAACGATATAGTTTTATATGCTGGAGCATTATCTAGTGAAGTGGTTAGTATTCTAAATAACAAAAACATTATTTATCACAACTTAATGTTAGATGAAGTGTTTACAATAAAAAATGCTAATTTAACCTGCGAGGGCGTGCTTGCATTGATATTAGAACATAGCGACAAGTCAATTTATGAAAACAATATACTTATTCTTGGCGGCGGTAGAATTACAAAAGCTATGGCCGTGCTCCTTAATCGCCTTGGCGTTAAGTTTGCTATTGTTTCTTTTAATAAGCTTAAGTTTCCTGAGTATTATTTATACTCTCCCAAGTGTTATTTTGGCTACTTGTTTGTTGAGGACTTAAATAACTTTGACATTATTGTAAACACAATACCCGCTAATATTATAAACAAAGAAGTACTGGCTAAAATTGCACCAAATACAATATTTATTGAAACGGCTTCTGTTAATTGTTTAAACAAAGAAAAAGTAACTAATTTTAACTATATTGAAGCCCCGGGATTGCCACAAAAATACAGTGCAAAAACTGCGGGCAAATTAATGTTTGAAAATATTTTAGGAGAAAATATATATGATTAAAAATATTGGGTTTGCAATCACTGGCTCTTTTTGCACCCATCAAAAAATTTTAGAAATAATTAAAGATTTGGTTGATAAAGGCTATAATATTATTCCTATATTCTCAGAAAAAGTATCAACTACTGATACTCGGTTTGGTACGGCAAAAGATTTTAAGGATAAAATAATAAATTTAACTAACAGGCACCCGATTGAATCAATTGTTGATGCTGAACCGCTAGGACCTAAGGGAATGATTGATGTTTTAGTAGTTGCACCTTGTACGGGAAATACTTTAGCAAAACTAGCTAATGCAATCATAGACAATGCAGTTACAATGGCAACAAAAGCGCACCTTAGAAATAATAAACCGGTTGTTATTGGACTGTCTTCAAATGATGCCCTTGGCTTAAATTTAAAAAATATCGCAACGCTAATCGTTACAAAAAATGTTTATTTTGTGCCTTTTGGTCAAGACAATCCCGAAAAAAAACCAAAATCATTAATTGCGGATTATAATCAAATAGAAAAAACAATGCTAGAAGCGATAGCAGAAAAACAAATTCAACCTATATTATTAAAAAATTAAAAAAATGGAGAAAATTATGATATTTAAAGGTAGTTGTACGGCTATGGTTACCCCTTTTACTTTAGATGATAAATCGGTAAATTACACAGCTTTTAAAAAACAAATAGATTTTCAAATAAGTAACGGTACCTCTGCACTGCTTTTTTTGGGAACAACAGGGGAGCCTCCAACACTTTCAAGCGAAGAATGCATAGAGGTTGCAAACTTTGCAGTTTCGTATGTAAATAAAAGAGTACCAGTTATTATAGGAGCAGGTAGCAACTCAACTGAGCAGGCAATAAAAAAAAGTAAGGCGTTTGAAGATATCGGCGCGGACGCACTTTTACATGTAACACCTTATTATAATAAATGCACTCAAAAAGGGCTGATAAAACATTTTACTGCAATTGCAGAAAAAACATCCTTGCCAATAATTCTATACAATGTTCCAGGAAGAACGGGTGTGAATATTTTGCCCGAAACAGTTTATGAGCTTTCTAAAATTCCTAATATTATAGCAATAAAAGAAGCGAGCGGCAATATAGTGCAAATGATGGAGATTATGCGTTTATGCAAAAACTTTACACTTTACTCGGGAGATGATGGACTAATTTTGCCAACTCTTGCAATTGGCGGAAGCGGAATTATAAGCGTAGCTTCAAACATTATTCCAGACAAAATAAATGCATTGTGTAAAGACTTTTTTAAAGGAAAAATAGAAGACTCGCGAAAAATGCAGCTATTAATTAATCCTTTAATTGCGTTGCTATTTTCAGAAACTAATCCAATTCCTGTTAAAGCCGCAATGAATATGCTTAATATGAATGCCGGAACATTGAGGTTACCCCTTACCGAGATGGAAGAAGTTAATAAAGAAAAATTAAAAACGCAATTGCATGCATTAAATATGTTAAATTAAAAAAATATATTAATAAATACTTTGTTAAAATAAAACTTAATTAGGGTCAAATCATAAAATAATTAATATATTATTTGTATTTTTTAAGGCAAAAAAAAGAGTATTTAACTCTTTTTTTATTTATTTTAATAATTATTCTAACTTTTAACTAGTTTTTTAATTTGAAATATTATAAAAACTATTTATAATACTATAAGTGCAAAATGTAAAAGATAAGATGAGGAAAATATATGAAACTTAAAAAATTAGATTATTCTAAAAAAGATGTGGTTTTGAGCCTTCAACATATGTTTGCAATGCTTGGGGCGACTATTTTAGTGCCAATACTATCAAATATGAATGTTTCTATAACGCTAATATCCGTCGGCATAGGCACAATAGCCTTTTATTTTATAACAAATAAAAAAGTGCCCGTGTTTTTAGGCTCTAGTTGTGCATTTTTGCCAGCATATATTTCAATTTTGGCAACTGCTGGGCTTATTGGTAGCCCTACTTGGAATTATGCTATGGGCGGGCTTTCAATCGCCCTTGTTTTAACTGGTATGCTTTACTTGTTGTTTGCGTTTATCATAAAAAAAGTTGGTGTTGCAAAAATTAAAAAGATATTCCCCGCTATTGTCATCGGTCCTGTTATTATTTTAATCGGTTTAATACTTGCACCTAAAATGCTTTACAACAACATAGTCTCAAATTATGTTAGTGGTGGTTCTGTCCTTTGGAAAGAATGGTCTTGTGCCATACTAACGGCATTAACCATTGTCGGCGTTAGCAGTTTTACTAAACCAAAAAGCTTGTTAAAAGTAATGCCTGTTATAATCGGTTTTGCTGTTGGATATATTTACGGAATTATAATTGGTCTAGTTAGTTTAGATGGTATTTTTTCGGGGCAAATTGTTGTATTTCAAGATTTAGCTACTAACTTTTCATTTTATGGTAATTTAAATTTTAATCTTGGCACTATATTTGCTATATTACCTATTGCACTCGTTTCAATTACGGAGCATATGGGTGATATTTCCGCAAACTCCATTATTTGTGGAAAAGATTTTATGGTGGACCCAGGAATTGATAAAACGCTTACGGGGGACGGCGTAGCTACTATGATAGCTGGAGCTCTTGGCGCACCAGCAAACACGACTTATGGCGAAAATACCGCTGTACTTGCGATTACAAAAAATTATAATCCTAAACTTTTGTTTTTAGCCGCTTGCTTTACAGTTATATTTGGTATATTTACGCCATTTGCTGAGTTTTTAACCAGCATTCCTCCTGCTGTTATTGGAGGTGCTGCGCTTATATTATTCGGTATGATTTCAGCTTCTGGACTTCGCAGTTTAATTGATGCAAAAGTCAACTTAAATAATACAAAAAACTTAATGATTGTAACACTAATTTTATCAGTAGGCTTAGGGCTTGGTGTTATGAGTTTAATTGGTGATGTGACGGGTAACTCGTTATATAAGATAATGATTGCAGGCGTAGAGATTTCACCCCTTGCTATTGCAACAATTTTAGGCATTGTTCTAAATGCAATTTTGCCTGAAGAAAAAGATGATATCGTATTTCCTATGTAATTAAAATTATTAAAAGTAGCAGATTAAATGCTACTTTTTTTTGCGTTAACTAAATAATTGTAAATAAAATGTTTTAAAAGCATATATATATTAAGGCTATAAGAGGAGAAAATATATATGTATAACAAAAAAAATTTAACAACCAATATGGGAGCGACTGTTGGGGATGATAATAATTCTATTACAACCAAAAATCCAGCGGTTACAACATTAAACGATGTTCATTTGCTTGAAAAACTCACACATTTTAATGCGGAGCGAATACCTGAGCGAGTAGTGCATGCTAAAGGCGCTGGTGCTTTTGGGTTTTTTATTGTAACAAATGACTTAACAAAATACACTTGCGCAAACTTTTTGAATATGCCAAATAAAAAAACAAAAGTTTTAGCTCGTTTTTCAACGGTTGGTGGAGAAAAGGGCTCATCGGACACTAAAAGAGACCCTCGCGGATTTGCAGTAAAATTTTATACTGCTGATGGCAATTATGATATTGCAGGAAATAATACCCCAATATTTTTTATTAGAGACGCAATAAAATTTCCTGATTTTATTCACACACAAAAGCGAAACCCTAAAACAAATTTACCTGATTATGATGCATATTGGGACTTTTTGTCCCTTACTCCAGAATCAGTTTTTCAAGTTACAAGATTGTTTACGGACCTCGGCACACCTGACGGATTTAGGCATATGGACGGCTTTGGTACTAACACATTTATTTGGTACCCTAATTTAGATAATTATTATTATGTAAAATATCACTGGAAAACAAAACAGGGCGTTAAAAATTTTAGCAATGATGCGGCTATGGAAGTAGGTGGAAAAAATCCCAATTATTCCGTTGAAGATTTATATAAGAATATAGCTACGGGCAATTTTCCGCAGTGGGATTTATATGTTCAAATTTTAACTCCAAAAGAAGCGCGAGATTATAAATATAATATTTTTGACGTTACAAAAATAATTTACGAAGAAGATTATCCTTTAATACCCGTTGGCACTATGATTTTAAACGAACTTCCTAATAACTTTTTTAACGATATTGAACAAGCGGCATTTTGCCCTGGTAGCATAGTTAAAGGCGTAGCCCTATCACCCGATAAAATGTTAAACGCGCGCGCTGTTTTATATTCCGATGCTCAACAAAAACGAATAGGGCCTAATTTTGCTCAACTGCCAGTTAATAGTCCAGTATTTGACATAAATAACTATCAGCGTGATGGTGCTATGAATACGAGTACTCTTTCTGCGCCTAATTACTTTCCTAACTCTTTTGGTGGCCCAACGCCAGATGCTAGTGCTATAAAACCCACTTTAAAAATTGAAGAAGGCGACCTAGCACAATATGACGAAGCAGTCATTGCAATTGATTATGAACAACCTCGCCGTTTTTACGAAGAATTAACTGCTGAAGAAAAGCAAGCACTTATTAATAATATTAAAGGCCATTTAGGCAATGCACTAAAAAGAATTCAATATAGACAAACGGCTGTTTTCTATAAAGTACATTCTGAATACGGCTCAAGTGTAGCAAATGCACTCGGTTTAGATATTGAAAAAATAAGATATTTAGCTGAAGTTTCTGATGAAGAAAGAGCTAAGTTAACATCTTAAATAAATAGCAAGCTATTATATTTAATACATTAAAAAAGCAGTATTATGTTACTGCTTTTTTAATAAATTTTTAAGATTTAAACTCTATTTTGGAAAATAAGATAACTTATTGACGCCGTAATTGAACAAACAAATGCGCCCCAAGCGATATCAACAAAAGCAACTAAATAAGACCAATTAGTTATATATGACAAATTTGCAAGTGAATAAGTTGCATAACAAACGAGTCCAAAGAATGCGCCTGTTAGCACTGCTAAATTTATGCTCTTTTTTTCTAAAGCTGGCACAATAACAAAATAAGTTAAACCTAGCGTAAAAATAAGATAAAATATGCCTGCAATAATTAAGTTTGGTTGAGCGGTAAGAATATCTGCAATTTGTGCCTCATATAAAGTTCTTGCTATAAGTAGCATCCAAGTTAAATCAATTGCTACAAATATTAATAACGAAACAAAAAATAATTTTAAAAATTTTGGCATAATAAAAGCCCCCTTTTTTTAAAATTATTATTACCATAATTAAGTTTTATTATCAATTGTTTTAAAAAAAAATTATTTAGTTTATATTTATATTTTAGAACCATTTTAAAAGTATGTAAATAGTACGCTAAAAATATCAAATAAAAAACTCATAATATTTTTTAATAAGTTTTTAACTTGTATTTAATATTACATATTGATATCATATGTAAGCATATTATCTGTCTTTCCGTTAGTAATGATGCTTTGAACTTCATTTTTGGCTTGCGAAAATGCTTGCACTAATTTTTTATTTTCAACGCTCTCAAACCCAATCATTTTAAGATACTTATAAAAATTAACAGATTGTTGAGCCGTGTCGAGTTTTTTTATATTTTCTTGTCCAAGTTGATTTTTAAAGGTTTCATACTAAACCAATTTTTCATTATATCTTTTAATAAGTGGCGCTTTAACATTTGATACTTTTTCTCTTATATTTGACTTAATTAATTCAAAGTTTTGTTTTCTTGAATTTTTATCAAATAAATCTTCAATGTCTTTTATTCCTTGATAGTACATAAAGTTAATTTCTTCAAAAGCTTTTTTGTATTGGCTAATAACGCTATCAATTATTTGTAATTGTAATAATTTATCTTTTCCAATTGCTCTAACTATAGTTACTAGTTTTTGTTTTCTAAATACTTGTTTTTTTTGTTTTTCATTTAAAATATTGTTCATATTAACGTCTCCTTCAAAAAAATTACATTTTTTTATTTGACTAAAACTTTAATACTATTTTTTTAATATCTTTACGCCATCTTGTTTCATAATTAACTCCAGCAAATAAAATTTGCTTATTTTGATTATATAAATGCATTATTAAGTCACTCTCTTTATTTATTATATTTTAACATTATTTTTTATCACTGTAAACCCACTTTTAGCCTATTTGAGATATTTATAAAAAACACGCTGTAAAGCGTGTTTTTAATCGTTTAATTAATTTAAACTAATTTCTTCTTTATCTTTTGTTATTTCTTTTTCCAAATCCGTACTAGCAATTATTGTGCGAGTGTTAGGATCTGCGCTCATTATTTTTATATCAACCATATCACCTAACATATATAATATTTTGCCAGTTTTCACATCAATTAAAGTGCCACCATCAGTATTAGCGTAGTACTTGCGTCCTTTAGTTAACTCTTCAAATGGAACAACTACATCAATAATATCGCTATGTTCAATATCTGCTTTATCATAAAGTGTTATTGTTATGCTGCCCTTGTCAACATTGCTTATGTAACCTTTTTTAATGCTACCAATTTGTTCTTGCATATACAATATTCCGCAAACAAGGTCGGCTTTTTTTGATATTTCGTCTGCTGCATCATTGCGTTTGTTTAAATGAAAAGCTTTATTATACAAATCAATTTCATTAGAAATAAAGTTAAATTGTTTTTTTGCACAATGTCTTAATTGTGGAACGAGGTCGCTCATACTTTTATTTTTAGTATCTATATTACTTTCTTTTATTACTTGATTTAATAATTCTATAGATTTTTTAATCAATCTATGCTCTATTAAGTCAACATATCTTCTAATAGGTGAAGTAAAATGTGTATATTCTTTTAATGCAAGTGCAAAATGACCAGTTTCAACATCAATATCATATTTTGCTTTTTTCATACTGCGAACAACTAACGAATTTTTTACTTTGCTTAGTGGTCCGTTGCCAATTAAAGCTAAAATATCTTGATATGTTTTGCCATCGGGAAGTCCTTCAATATCTATTCCCAAAGCCATCAGTTTAGCTTTTAACAATTCAAACCTTTTTTCACTTGGGTTGTCGTGTATTCTTAAAATATTGTTAACGCCAAGTCCATTTAAAAAATTTGCTATAACTGAATTATTTGCTACCATAGCATGTTCAATTACTTTGTGAGAATCCACTTTATTGTCGTTTTTAAAATCAATCACTTTAGTTTTTTCGTCATTTAAAATAATTGTAGGTTGATAACCTTCAATTGTTAATGCATTCTCTTTTTCTGCTCTTCTACCCATGCAATCAGATAAATCATAAAGCATATCTATACTAGGCTTAAATTGACCAAATTTTTCTAGCATTTTTTTATCGTTATGATAAAGATTGGACACTTCTTCATAAGAAAATTTTTGTTTGCTGTTTATAACGCCGTTGTAAAAGTCATATTTGTGGATTTTGCCATTTTTACCTATTTCCATTACGGTTATCATTGCAAGTCTATCTTCATCCTTACTTAAAGAGCATATTCCGTTAGATAATTTTTCTGGCAACATTGGAACTACTGTTCCTGCTGGATAAATACTAGTGCCCCTTTTATATGCCTCGGCATCAATCTCACTTTCTTCTTTTACATAATTTGCAACATCAGCAATAGCAACATAAAGCCTGTATCCAGCAGGAACCCCATATTTAACAAGTTCTTCAATATAAACAGCATCATCCATATCTTTACAAGTTGCTGGATCTATTGTTATAAAATTTTTATCCCTTAGGTCAAGCCTGCCCTCACAATCTATCTCTTCAACTTTTGTAGAAATATTGTTAGTCTCTTCATATACTTTATCAGGGAATTTTGTGCTAACACCCTCTTCTGCTAGTAACGAGGCAACAATTGCCATTGGATTATTTATAAACCCAAAAATTTGATCGTCACTTTTTATTTCACCTATTATTTTACTGTTTGTTGTATTTTCTACTTGCGATATATGTACGCTACATCTTTTACCAATAGCTTTTTTTGCAAATTCATTTTGAACCATTTCTATATTATTTTTATATCTATAATCATCAGGCGCAAAAACGCATTTATTATCTCGCATAATCATTGCGCCATAAACTAAATCGTTGTTTTGCTCAACAATAGTTACAACTTGTGCACTTACACGATTAGTATATTCATTTTGTAAAACAAAACTTACTCGGCTTTTGCTCTGAGCATTTTGTGTGTACTTTTCTGGAACAAAATATTCAACAACTTTTCCATCTTTTTTTACAACAACTGTACCGTTGCCGTTATGAGCTTTGTAAAAAGTGCCTACAATTGGTTCGGTCGGTGTTTTAATCATACCGCCTTCAATTTTTAATTTACCTTCATTATGCAATTCAATCAAACTATTTTCTATTTTATTCCTAGATATTCTGGAAGACCTCAACCCTTTGAAAACTATCTCGATAGTTGTAATAACCTTTTTATTAAAAATTGCGTTATTTTGAATATATTGATACACTTTTTCTTTTAGTTCCATTCAATATCTCCTTTTGTATTTATCTTATGTTTATAGGATTTGTAGAGAATATTTTTTATCGTTTATTTATTTTAACACACACCCTAGCAAAAAACAATATGCATATTAAAAATTTATAAAATAATGTTATAATATGTGTTTTTTTATAATTATTTGTAAACAATAAATTAACTATCATATGCCTTTTTAAAATTATTGCTATTAAATAGTAACGATTGACATATTATATTTTTATTTATAAAAGGAAAATAAATATGCAGATAGATACATTAAAAAAAATAACTTTACTCGGCTTAATTTTTGGAATTATTGCTAATTTCCTCTTTCATTTTTTATATGAATGGACAGGTGACAATGTAGCGGTTGGACTTTTTGCACCGATAAATGAAAGTGTATGGGAACACGGCAAGCTTTTAACTTTTCCATTTTTATTTTACGCTGTAATTGAGTATTTTTTATCAAAACCAAAAGACAAAGTAAATTACTTGGCTACAAAATTTTTTATCATAACAATAATTACAATTTTACTGCCAGTATTGTTTTATAGTTATAGTGGAATAATAGGTCAAAGCTTTTTATTTGTAGATATTTTAATAGCAATTATACTAATTGTTATTTCTTATATTTTAAGTTATTTATTTATCAATAATAATTATAATTTTAAACACAAATACACAATTATTGCAATTGGATTAATTTTAGTGCTTGCTTACTTTGTCTTCACATATTCCCCACCAAATATAGATTTGTTTATCCCTTCTTTTTAATCTGCTTTAATGTTCTTTTTTATAGTCTAGCTAAAAATATTGTCCTATATATCAAACCTAAAGTCATGACAAGGGCAATCAAAAGTTTTAGTTTGTTTACAAATACATTATTTGAAAGTGATTGACAAACACTATATTAAAACTATATGCTTAGGTTACTAGTAAATAAGTTAAAGGAAAAATTCAAATGAAAAAAGATGCAATTAAAGAGCTTATAGCCGAAGCCTACTCGGCGTTAAAATTTAGTTATAGCCCCTACTCAAACTATGCCGTTGCCTCAGCGCTATTAACCAGCGATGGCACTATTTTTAAAGGCATTAATATAGAAAACGCAACTTACGGCGCAACCATTTGCTCTGAGCGAGTGGCGGTGTCAAAAGCAGTATCTGAGGGATATAAAGATTTCGTTGCAATCGCTGTTGTAACTGCAGATAAAGAAAGTATGCCATACCCTTGTGGCATTTGCAGGCAAGTTTTGTCAGAGTTTTCGCCTAATATGTTAGTTATCGTGGCAAAGAACGAAACTTTATATAAAGCACTAAAATTAAGCGATATGTTGCCTTACAAATTTGAACTTAAAAACTAAATAAAAATAATAAAAACCGCTAATTTATAACGGTTTTTTTGTTGAAGATAATTATTTTTTTACTTGTCTGTTCGCCTTTTCATAATAACTAACACTAGTGGATAATAATATTTAGATATTAATTAAATTTTATATTTTTTATATAACGCTAGTAATAATAAAACCTACTAAAATACCTAAAATTGAGAACATCGCTGGCATTCTTCCTTTCTCCATTAAAACAGATTGAGGTAAAATTTCACAAAATGTTACATATAGCATAGCACCAGCAGCAAACGAAAGTGATAAAGCTATTACTGTGTCACCAACACTACCAAGTAATATTCCTAGTGCACCACCGATAATCGTAGTAGCGCCTGCAAAAATAACTAAAATCAATGTTTTAATTTTCCCTATTCCACCAGCTGTTAGTGGAACGGCCATCGCCATACCTTCTGGAACGTTGTGAAGTGCAAGTAAGATTGCAAGTGTAATGCTTAAATTGATGCTAACGGCGCCAGATGTGCCGATTGCTAAACCCTCTGGGATGTTATGCAGTGATATTGCAAGTAACATTATAAAGCCCGCACGCAAAAGTTTTTTACTACTAGTCTTTTTTATAATCAAGTCCTCTTGATGGTACAAACTTGGCAAAGTGTCGTGAGTTTTTACTTTGCTGCGCACTCTTTGAGTCGCTTTATCAATCCAATAGTTAAAGCCGTAAATTGTTAAAACACCAATAAGTACGCCAGCCGCTGTAATATATGGTCCGCTTATTTGACTTGCCTCTGGCATTAGGTCGAACAAAGCTACACTAATCATTACTCCTGAGGCAAAAGTTAACACCAAACTAACAGTTCGCATTGTTCTTTCGCCTAAAAATACTCCGATTAGCCCACCTATCCCTGTTCCTACTATGCCGGCTACACTACTAAACACAATAATCGTTAAAATATTCATTATATCGTCCTTCTATTTCTATTTTAAGCATCTTAAATATGTAAGGTTAATAATACCATAAATACTATTATCGTGCAATAATTATTAAATAAATTATAATAAACAAATAGTATTTTTTTTATAATATAATGAGTGCAGCAAAAAACCTTTTAATATCACAACCGACAATAACGCAAACGATTAATAAACTAAAAGAGTAACTAAATACAAAATTTTTTTAATTAGATAAAGTAGAGGCATAACTCTAACTAAAATGGGCAAACTAGTTTTTGTAAAGGTAGGTAAAGGGCATGCATACTTTAACAATGTTGAAAATATAGTTGAAGAAAAACAAAACTTATTAGATGGCGAACTTGAAATAGGTTGCGGAACATCGCTTGCTCGCATTTTACTTACTAAACTAGTATCAAAATTTTATAAAGTTTATCCTAATATAAAAATTAAACCTATAGACCAAGCTCTAAATGATTTACTAAATAAATTATTGCTTGGCTAAATAAATTATAAAAAAAAATAATTTAACTAAATGTACACCAGAATTTATAAAATACTTATAAACTATATAAAAAGATTGAAAAAAATAAATAAAGGTGTTATAATACAAAAGAGTAAAAATTAATAAAATAAATTTTACACAGAAAATAAGGAGAAAAATATCATGACAGACAAGACACTTACGTGTAAAGATTGCGGAGCAGAATTTGTTTTTACAGCAAATGAGCAAGCATTTTACCAAGAAAAAGGTTTTGAAAATGAACCACAAAGATGTCCTAGTTGTAGAGCAGCTAGAAAACAACAATCTAGAGGCGGCAACTCATCTAGAGAAATGTACCCAGCTATTTGTGCTAATTGCGGAATAGAAACTACTGTTCCATTCAAACCTACATCTGACAGACCAGTTTATTGCAAAGATTGTTATCAAAAACAAAGTAGATAATTATACATTTTTTTTAAAAATGCGTTATATACAAAAAAAGATAAACAAAATCATAAACAGTCAAACAAAAAGCACGCTAATTTAGCGTGCTTTTTTGATTTAGTTAACCTATAATAGTTAAAATGCAAAAATAAAAAATATAAATTGAACTATTTAGCTTAATCGTTAAGAAATTTAAAAAAAGGCTTTTTTACCTGTTTTTTTAGTTTTTTGCACACATTTTGCACAATTTACAAAAAATAACACTCTAACAACTTCTAAAAATTGCTAAGGTGCTAAATTTTACTAGTGGTAGCCCTAAGGGGAATCGAACCCCTGATTTCGCCTTGAGAGGGCGGCGTCTTAACCGCTT
>JAQVOQ010000081.1 GCA_028702545.1 Clostridia bacterium | reverse complement strand
GTGCTTTTTTGCTAAACAAAATGAACAATAAACTAATAGCCATCATTTTTTCGTTAATAACTATTGCCGCTGGCGTAAAAATGATGTTTTAAGGAGATTTTATGGACAGCATTTTTTTAATCTTAGCTGGCATAGTTGGAGGAGTTATTGCTGGAATGGGTATGGGTGGTGGCACACTTTTAATTCCTATTTTAACTATTTTTTTATCGGTTAGTCAACATTTAAGTCAAGCGATTAATTTAATAGGCTTTGTACCTATGGCAATTATTGCCTTAATAATTCATTCTAAAAATAAATTAGTTAATTTTAAGTTAGGTTTACCTATTTTGATAACCGGAGTTTTGAGCGCTGTTGCAGGCGCACTCATAGCAAATAATACAGATAGTCAAGTGTTAAAAATAGCTTTTGGCATCTTTTTGATTTCAGTCGGACTATACGGTCTTATTTTTGCTATATTTTTTAAAAAAAAGAAAAAAGATAACATCTTTAAAAGAATAATGCATTCTAAACTGTTTACTAAATAAGCCTTATATGATATATTATGTTGTAAATAAACGGAGGCTTTTTATGAAATATAACAAAATATTAAAAGTTAACAGTAAACTGTTAAGCAAGGCAAAAATAATTAATACAAATGCTCCTAAGTTTGTTCATTTTCCACTTTTAATAAACGGTCAAAAGCCAAAACTTTTAGTTTGTGTGCAACAAGAGGTGACTTGTGGTCAAGTTTTAGCCGAGTTAGAAGGCACAAATTTAAAAATAATTAGCAGTGTTAACGGTAGAGTAATAGAGATTAAAGAAAAGCAAAACAAAGACGAAAGTTATAGTTTAAATATTAAAATAGAAAATAATTTTAATAAAGAACTAACATTAAAAAAACTCATTAATCCAAGCGTTGAAATATTAAAAAACAGAATGCTTGAAGCGGGAATTATTGAGTTAGCAACGCTTGATAATACTGCAAAAATTGCCATTTATACCACTGATACTAAGCATAATCTAGGGCTAAATGCTAAGATTTTTGATGTATTTTTTAAACAGGTTTTAAAAGGTGCACAACTAATCAAAAAAACTTTGGAGTTAAGTAGTATATATTTAGTTGTAAACAAACAAAATTACGAAAAGACGCTAGCCGAAGTGCAAAAACTTAATTTAACAGGTATTGTTGTCTTAAATAAGATAAAGGCAAAAAAAATTATAAAATTTGGTGTTCAAACGGCACTTGATTTTTATGATGCTGTATCAAATGGAACTTTTAGGACAGAACATTTTATAGCCGTAGCAGGCCAATCTATAAAGTCACCAAACTATTATTTGGTAAAGATAGGCACAACGCTAGCTCAACTTATTGAATTATCAGGGGGCTTAAAACACACTTATCCTGAAATTGAAGCTTTTAAAGAGCAAGCATTGCTTGCATTAAATGATGAATTACAGTTAAAAGATGAGATTAAAGAAGAAAAAGACTCAGAGAAGAAGGCAAAGTTAAAACTCGCTTTGCAAGAAAAAAAATTAGAAACAAAAAATCAAGTTTTTAAATATTTTAAAGAAAATCAAAAAAAGTTTTCACTATGTTTATCTAATATGGTTATCGTTGAAAATAAAAAATTATATTCTGCAACTAGCCCAGATAATGTTATTAATGAAAGAGTAACATCAGTTCTATTTTTGGCTAATTGCGAGTACAAAAACAAACAAAAATACTCTAAATAAAACATTTTAATAAAAAAGGGTGTAAATTGATTGTAAAAAGTTTGTTTTTTGGTTAAAATTGTTAAGTTTTTTTAAAAAATAATTAAACGCTATATACAAAATTAGTTTTGTATGTTATAATTTCTAGAGTAAAAATATAAAAAGAAGAGGACAATAATTTGAATAAAGTAGCAATTGTAGAACTTGGAACTACTAGCATAAAATTGATTTTAGCGCATGTTTTGCCTAGTGAATCTTTTGTTGTATTTGATGAGGTAATAGAACCAATAAGATTAGCCGATGATATGGATAATGACGGCATTATCAAACTGCCCCGCATTCAAGAGTCTATTAATGCATTAAAAATGTTTAAAGCACTTTGCGATTCTCACGAGGTGACACAAGTTGTGGCTGTTACTACAAAAGTCGTTCGTGAAGCTAAAAATCAAAAAAGCTTTTTGGATGAAGTATATAATCAAACAGGTTTTAACTTTAAAGTATTATCAGAAGAAGATCAATTAAAAGGCATTTATACAGCGGTTATTAACACTATGGATGTTCCGAAGGGTTTAATTGTAGAAATTTTATCAAGCAGTGTTCAATTAATTCAATATAATAGAAGAAATATTTTAAACGAAGCAATAATCAATTTTGGAGCGCTTAATTTAGCCGAAAGATTTGATGAAAGCGAACTTACCTCAGAGCAAAAATGCGATGAAACTGTTCGTATTTTTACCGAAGAATTAAGAAAGTTAGAGTGGCTTTCACAATTTGAGCCTGAATATAAAATAATCGGCGTTGGCGCAAACTTTGAGTCTGTTGCAAAAATCAGCCAAAAAGCAAAAAAATATCCTATTGATGTTTTGCATATGTACGAAATGAATATAGAAGATGTTACTAAAGTTTTTGATACCATAAAAGTATTAAGTTTAGATAAAACTAAAAAAATTAAAGGTATAAGCGAAGATAGGGCAGATGTTTTAGCAAGTGCAGTTAGCATTGTTAAAGCTATTATGGAAGAACTTAAAATAGAAGATAACAAGAAAAATGACGAAGATGTTGAAGAAAGAAAAATAGTAATTTCTAAAAACGGGTTGGCAGAAGGACTATTATTTAATAAAGCAGTTCCAAGCACAACAGATAAACCAATTACTGATATTTTAGGTTTTAGCGTAGCAACTCTTAGCGAATATTACAATACAAAACCAAACAATGACGAGCATGTTTACAATCTTTCAATGATTTTATTTAAACAATTAAAAGTATTACACAAACTTTCACGCTCTTATGTAAAAGTTTTGAGAGCGGCATCTAGCATGCATAGCGTTGGTAAGAGAATTAATTTTTATAATAATACAAAAAATGCATTTAATGTTGTACTAAATTCTAACATCACTGGTTTAAACCATAAAGAATTAGTGCTTGCAAGTTTTGTTGTTAGCGCACAAAATTTGGACGACCTTAAAGCGACTGAATGGATTAAATATAAAGACCTATTAACACCTGAAGATGTTTTGGCTGTTCAAAGGCTTGCAGTTATTGTTAAGTTAGCTGCTTCACTTGATAGATTTATGAAAAAGAGAGTAATAGATGTAAACTGTGACATTTTAGGCGATAGCGTTATTATGAAAACAATTTTAGATGGCAAAGCAGTACTAGAAATTAGAGAGGCGACTAAAAGCGCTGAGGATTTCAAAAAAGCTTTTAATAAAAACCTAGAAATTTTATAAAAAACATTAAACCGTTATTTAATTGACGGTTTTTTATTGTAAATTATTATTTTTTTTGTTACAATTATATTATATTAAAAGTTAAGGAAAAATTATGGCTAATATGGAATTCGCAATAGAACTTGGCACTACAAATACCGCAATCTATAAAAGAGGCAGTGGTATTGTTTTGTTAGAACCTAGTCTAATTGCAAAAAGCGTGGAAGGTAAAAAAAGTAAGATAAAAGCTGTTGGTTATTTGGCAAAAAAAATGCAGGGCAAAACTGCTCCAAATACTAAAATAATAAGCCCTATTAAAAACGGTATTATTGATAATTTTGAAGATGCGCAAATTATGTTAAAAGAGCTTATTAAAAAGGTTTTACCAAAATCAATAGTAAAAAATAAAATAAAAATTTTATTTGTTGTTCCTTGTGCATTATCCGTTAAAGAAAAAACTGAATATAAAAATTTAGCTTACGGAATTGGTGCTAACAAAGTGGAGTTTGTGCCTAGCGTTATTGCTAGTTTAATAGGCTGTGGATTTAATACGAATTTGCCAAGTGGCGTAATTAGTTTAAATTTA
>JAQVOQ010000080.1 GCA_028702545.1 Clostridia bacterium | reverse complement strand
ACAAAAGAAATGGCTATTGCAAATAAACAAAAAAGAGCGTAAGGCTCTTTTTATTTTTATAGGCTGTATTTTATTAGTTGTTCAACAATATTTTTGTTGCCCGTTTGGAAGGCTTGAGCACTCATATTTATTACTAAGCTATCTTTGGTTTTTAGCGTTTGATAAATTTTTTGTTTTAGGCTTGCTGAGGTTAAATTCTCTTCAGGTAACACTCTTGCATAACCTCTTTGTCTAAAATATTCTGCATTTAAAAGTTGGTCGCCCCGGCTAGCTTTTTTTGATAATGGAATTAAAATCATAGGTTTTTTGAGTGCCAAGAGTTCAAAAATCACATTGCTCCCAGCACGACTAATTACGCAATCAGCTGAAGCATAAAAATCTTCAATATTATTTGTAAACTCAACCTGAATGTAGTTTTTTATGCTAAAAAGTGCATTATTTTTGTTATTTTTGCCTGTAATATGCAAAACATTATAGTTTTGAGTAAGTTCCTTTGCACAGTTGAATACCTGAGCATTTATTACTTGTGCACCTAAACTACCACCAACGAATAAAATTGTAGGCTTATTTTTATCTAATTTAAACGCGCTAAAAATTTTGTCTTTATCGCCTAAAAAAATTTCCGCTCTTATTGGAGAACCCGTAAAAACACCTCGTTTTTTTATTTGCAAAACAGTTCGCTCAAAACTTACACACATAGCTTTTGAGTAGTGATAAATTATTTTATTGGCAAGTCCTAGTGTTAAATCACTCTCGTGGCTGATAACGGGAATATGTAATTTTTTGGCGGCAATGACGACGGGTACACTTACAAAACCTCCTTTACTAAAAATTACATTTGGCATAATTTTTTTTAAATGTGCTTTCGCTTCACGAATGCCTTTAAATAATTTAAATGGTATAAGTAAATTTTTTAATGTGAATCTTCTTATGAGTTTGGTTGTTGTCACTTCTAAAAAATGAACCTCTTTATAACCAGCTAAAATATTTTTTTCTAGCCCATCCGTGCTTCCTATGTAATAGATGTTATTAAAGTGTTCTTTTAGTTCGGGAAGTAAAGCAATGTGTGGCATAATGTGCCCAGCTGTTCCGCCACCTGTTAAACAAATAGTTTTCATAATAAAATACCTCTAAAATTATTTATATGTAATCTGGTCTATTTTTATTTTAATAATAAAAAATGAATAAATATGCACAATAATGAATAAATTTGCACAGTTTAGGCTGTCATTGCGTTTTACTTTAAAAACTGCGTAAATTAATGTATTTTTATTTATTTTAAGATAGCAAAAACTAAAATATTATGCTATAATAGGTTTGGAAAAAATCAATGCTTGGAGGACTAGAGAATTAAATGGCAAATACTTATGAATCAAAAGATATTATAGTATTAGAAGGTTTAGATGCAGTTAGAATGCGTCCTGGAATGTACATAGGTACAACGGGAGCTAAGGGATTACATCACCTGTTATGGGAGATTTTAGATAACTCAATAGATGAGATTGCTAATGGTCATGGCGACAAAATTACAGTTAGTTTGTATGAAGATGGCAGTGCTTCGGTTCGCGATAATGGAAGGGGTATTCCAACAGACCTTCACCCAAAGCTTAAAGTTAGTGGTGTTGAGGTTGTTTTTACTCAACTTCACGCAGGAGGCAAATTTGAAAGCAATACTTATAATTACTCAGGCGGTTTACACGGCGTGGGTGCTTCGGTTACTAATGCTTTATCCAAATGGTTGAGAGTTGTTGTTGAAAAAGAGGGCAAACAATATTTTATGGAGTTTGAAAGTATTGAAAAAAACGGAAAGATTAAAAGTGGTGTTGCAAAAGCTCCGTTAAAAGTTATCGGAGATGCGGACAAAACAGGAAGTTTTATTCACTTTATGCCGGATAATCGCATCTTTAAAGATGTTAGTTTTAGTTCTGAAATTATTATGCAAAAATTAAAAGAATTGGCTTTTTTGAATAAAGGTATAGAAATTATTTTAGTTGATGAGCGCGTTCCTAATATTAATGGTAAGCCTTTTGTGAGGCGCTATAAATATATTGGTGGCTTGATTGATTTTGTTACTTATTTAAACGAGAGTAAAACGGCACTTTATGATAGACCACTTTATTTAGAGGGTAAAAGCAGTAAAATTGAATTAGCGCTTGCTATTCAACACACTGATCTTTATATTCCTAGTATTTTTAGTTATGTAAACAATATTCCAACTAGTGAGGGCGGAACACACGAAACTGGTTTAAAAAGTGCATTAACCAAAGTATTTAATGATATTGCAAGAAAACAAGGTTTTATTAAAGAAAAAGAAGACAACTTTTTAGGTGAAGATTTTAGAGAGGGCTTAACGGCTGTATTATCAATTAAAATGCATGCTGTTCAGTTTGAAGGCCAAACAAAAACAAAATTAGGTAATCCTGAGGCTAAAGGTGAAGTTGAAACGATTGTAGCCGAAGAATTAGAAAAATTAATTTTAAGAAATGAAAATAAAAATACATTTGAAATTATTATTAAAAAAGCAAAACAAGCTCAAAAAGTTAGAGAAGCAGAAAAAAGAGCAAAAAACCTTGCAAGGCAAAAAAACAGCATTGAAGGTGCTAATTTAGTTGGCAAATTGTCTAGTTGTTCAGGAAGGACAGCAGCATTAAACGAACTATTTATTGTAGAGGGTGATAGTGCGGGAGGCAGTACAAAGCAGGGGCGTGATAGGCGTTTTCAAGCTATTTTGCCACTTCGTGGTAAACCTTTAAATGTTGAGAAAAAAAGACTTGACCAAGTATTAGCAAATGAAGAAATGAGAACTATAATAAGTGCGATTGGTGCGAATGTGGGAGATGGTTTTGAAATTGATAACATAAAGTATCACAAAGTTATTATTCTTGCCGATGCCGACCAAGATGGGGGACATATTAAAAGTTTATTGCTAACTTTCTTTTTTAGGTATATGAAACAACTTATAACAGAAGGACATTTATATATTGGTATGCCGCCGCTATATAAGGTTTATACAAATAAAACCATTAAATATGCTTATACCGATGTTGACTTAGAAACAGTTAAAGGAACTGTTGGCAAAGGTTATCAAATTCAGCGTTACAAAGGATTAGGAGAGATGAATCCCGAGCAATTATGGGATACTACCCTAAATCCTGAGGTTCGCCGTTTGGTTAAAGTAAACATTGACGATGCCGCAGAAGCTGAGCGCATTATTACAACGCTTATGGGTAGCAGTATTGACCTTAGAAAAAAATATATAAGTAAACACGCAAACTTTAATAAAGAAGATAAGTTTATTAACTTTATGGGAGAGTAAGATGATTTTTGACGAAAGAGATTTGACAGAAGAAAAAACACCAGATAAAAAAGATAAAATAGAGCCGTTAAAAGAGCAAATGTCTATTGATGATATTGAAAAACCTGCTCCAGCTTCTACTGTTGATTTAACAGAAGAATTAGAGGAAACAAGTGAGGAAGAAGAAAACTTTGCCGCGCAAATAGAAGAAGACATTATAGATGAAGACGGCAATATTAATAAAGGTTTAAAGCAAGTAATTCACGAGAGTATGATGCCATACTCAGAGTATGTTATTTTAGATAGAGCCTTGCCTAGAGTAGAAGACGGTTTAAAGCCCGTTCAAAGGCGTATTTTATATTCAATGTATGAGTTAGGTTTAACTCCCGATAAACCGTTTAAAAAGAGTGCAAAAGTAGTTGGCGATTGTATGGCAAATTATCATCCACACGGAGATAGTTCGGTTTATAATGCTATGGTTCGTATGAGTCAGAACTTTAATATGAGGGATCCACTTGTTAAAGGTCACGGAAACTTTGGTTCTATGGATGGCGATTCTGCTGCTGCTATGCGTTATACTGAGGCAAAACTTAGTGAAATATCTATGGAATTATTAAAAGATATTAACAAAGATACTGTTCGTTGGAGCCCAAACTATGACGATTCTAAAAAAGAACCTGATATGCTTCCGGGTAAGTTTCCAAACTTACTAGTTAATGGAAGTAGT
>JAQVOQ010000079.1 GCA_028702545.1 Clostridia bacterium | reverse complement strand
AACAACCGCTTTAGTGCATGAGTACACTATTTGCTAAAATTTGAAAGTTTTTTACTTGTAAAGATAATTATTATAAACCTAGAGCCTCGAATTTTACTAAAATTAATCTATTAATTTTATAATATTTATGTTATAATCTTAAAAATTAGATTGTTTGAGGTAAATATAATGAAAAATGATATTAGTACAGCAATACAAGACATTAAAGTTAACTTTGCTGTTTTAGAGTTATTACAAAAACAAGGTTTAAATTTTGATAATGTAAAAAATTTTATGAACGAGATACCAGTAGGGTTGAAAAAACAAGTTATTAACAACGAATATAATAACTTAGGTTTTAAAGAAAACGGCGAGCATTGGTATTTTTATTTACATCAAGAAAGAGCGAGAATTCTTACAGGTTTTGGTGCAATATTCGTAAAAGAAAAAGATAATAAAAAACAAGTGCTTGAATTTCTTGACATAGTATACTTAGAAAGTTCTTACTTTATTTCGCTTAGAGAATATGAAAACGATAAAGAAATAAAAACAGAAACATATATATTTAATTATAGAGGATATCCAATAGCATTTGATAAAAACAAATTTAAAGATGAAGAGATTAAATTTTTTAAAGTGATAAAAGATAACAAAAATGAAGTATGCGAATTTAAAGGCAAGTTAAGCCGACTAGAGTTTGTTAAAATAGAAGAAAGTATAAAAAGTAAAAATATAGAAACTGAGTTTGAAATTAATTAAGGTAAAAAGAGGGTTATCTCTCTTTTTTTATAAATTTTCTGTAAACTCTATTAATTTTCAGTTACTATATATTCTTAATTTGACATATATTTAAAAAAGCTATAAAATTTAGATATTAATTTAGGAAGTGATAGTATGAAAAAAGTGTTAATAGCCTACATAAGTAAAACAAATACTACAAAAGAAATAGGTGAGCATATTAAAGTTGCTCTACAAACGGAAGAAGTTAGTGTTGAGGTTTTAAGTTTTAGCGAGGTTAAGAATATAGCAGCTTATGATGCTGTTATTATAGGTGCGCCTATTAATGGTATGATGTGGTTGCCTGAGGCTACTAATTTTGTTATTAGCAATAAAGAGACGCTAAACAAAGTTCCTACGGCTTATTATTTTGTATCATATCTATTTAAAGATGGTCGCAAAATGTGGCGTAAGGCTATTGATAAGAGCTTTAATAAAGCTAGTGCAGCCGTTAAACCAGTTGCTGTTGGAAAGTTCACGGGTAGGGTAGGAAAAAAGTTTCCTAAGTTCTTTGCCTGGGTATTTGGAATAAGAAGAGATTTACCGCTAGATTTGGTTGATTTTAAAGAGGCCGATGAGTTTGTTGAAGAGTTTAAACAACACATAAAATAAGCAAAAGAGCTAAGGCTCTTTTTTTTGGTAGATATTGACTATTGAACATTTGTGTGGTAAAATTTTATGAAGTATCTTTTAATATATTTATGCTTAATTTGACATATTTTTAAAAAAGTTTTAAACTTAAAACATTAATTTAGCCCGTTTATTTTGTATTTTATGTAGAATTTTTTAAAATTGAGTTAAAATATATAGATGAACTAGATTCAGAAAAACATTAGAAAAGTAAAGGATGCTCATATGGTTAATTTAGAAGTTAAAGATATTTTTAATGAAATACTATCAAAAAACGCTTTAAGCGAGCAAAAAGATATGCTTGAGCGTGGTTTTTCCGTAGATTTAGAATTAGATAATAATGAAATAAAAGAGTTATCTATAAATAAAGGTAATGCATGTCTGGCTTGTCATTCAAAAATTTTTAATAAACTTAGTATTGGTCAAAAGTTAGCATTTGTTGTTTGGCTTGATGATTTTGTCGCAAAAAATCAAAATAGAGCCGTTGCAAAATTTAATTATATTGTAGATAATGAAAAACCGTTTATGAGTTACTTTTTAAAAGATGGTGAACTTAATTTTGATGTCAATATTATTAAATTAGACGATGATTTAATCTGTTCAATGGATATTTTATTAGAGCTTTGTGACATGGGTAAAAAATGTCAATTAGAAAAAACTATTGAACAATTTTATAAAACAGGGGAACTTGATAATAGTTTTTCAAAGCTTCAAATGGTTAATTTTTTAGCGCAAATTAAAGAGCCTGAGAGCTATAAGGATTATATAGATAATAAAGAATTGAGCGAAAAAGAATTAAAAGAAAATGTTTTATTTTTAAATCAACCTCTTGAGCAAATTACCGAAAAGAATATTGATTTTTTAGAAGAAGTTTGGATGTTGTGCACAGAAGAATTAAAAGTAGATGATGAGGAAAGTGAATATTATCTTTATATACTAAATAACAATTTTTCAAAAGCAAAGGAGTTGTTTGGTCATTTTTATCAAACAGATGTTGATAACTATTATGATAATTATTACAAAGAACAGTTAAATAGTTTATCTAAAACTATTAGTAATTTTGAGGAAGAATCAAATACAAAATAAAAGCTATTTTTTTAAAATAGCTTTTTTATGCTTATATTATTTAAAAAATTAGTATTGTTTTTTAACGCTCATTATGATAAAATTGTAATAACAATAAAGGCGGATTAAGTTATGAGCGAGCAAAAACCAAAAATTTTTGAACAAATAAAAAACAAAATAGAAGAAAAAAAATATGATAAAGAAATTAAAAAAATAGAAGCATGGATTGAAGACATAAAAGATGATGATGAAGGATTTTTGGTGTCGTATGAGCTTGATCAAGAAAGTTTTCAAACAAAAGACAAGAGAATATCAAAACAACAATTTGAAGGTGCTTTTCATCAAGAAGTTTGGAACAATATGATGCCTCAAGAACAAATTGTATCTTTAATATGGTTTGATGAATATCTAGCCAAAAAACAAAATAGAGAGCCTATAAATTTTGTTATTGATAAAATGGCAGATACATATTTTTTAAAATTAATAAAATCAAATGTGGCGGTGGGAGTACCTATTTATCTATTTGAAACATCGGCAATTTCATCTTATTTACACGCTGAGAAAATAATACAATTTGGCATAATGGCAAAAATTTTTGATAGAATTTATCAATATGAACAAAACAACAAAATAATAGATTTAGACGAAAATCAATTAGAAGATGCTAAGGTTTTTGTTTATAAGCCACGAGCTTATAATAAATTAATAATTCAAAAAGCAGTTGAACAACTAGATGAACAAGAAAAAGCATATTTTAAAAATTATTTAGCACCACTTACAAAACAAGAAAAAAATCACATATTATTATATTTACTACAACCCTGCACGGAAGAAATTAATTTAGAAGTTAAAGAATTGATGGAAATGGGAGAGAGAAATGTTTTTTATTTAGGTGAAGATTATACTTTTGAGCAATATCAAAGTTCGTTAACAACTGAAAAACGAATAGAACAAGAATTTTTAGAAGAAGAAACAGCGGGTATGGATAAAAAGAAACTATTTAAATCATTATTTGATATTGAACTAAAAAATAAAGAAATAGTTAAAGAGGCACAAACATATAAAGAAGAAAAGGAAGATGAAAAATAACATTATTGAAACGATAAAGGCTAAGTAATTAGAAATAAAACAAAACTTATTATGATTTTTTTTGAAGAAAAAGAGTTAAAAGTTTAAATTAAATTTAGTTAAAAAATGTTTATAATAAATAATAAAATATTGCCGTAAAATATAGGCGATATTTTTATATAATTTTCCTTAAAAGATTTTATTTTGCACTTGACAAAACCCGATTTTAAATGGTAATATAAAGCAGTTGATAAAATACATATTCCTCAATAGCTCAGCGGTAGAGCACTCGGCTGTTAACCGATAGGTCGTAAGTTCGAATCTTACTTGAGGAGCCATTAATATTTTCGCCCATAAAAGAATGATTGGTCGAAACACTAGGAGATAGAGTAAAATCTTTCTCTTTTTTGTGTGTTTCATCTTCTAGCGTATCTTTAACCATAAAATCGTTAAGTGTCATTACTTCTCGGTGGTTTATTTCTACATTAATATAACCAATTAGCATCAT
>JAQVOQ010000078.1 GCA_028702545.1 Clostridia bacterium | reverse complement strand
TGCTTGGGGAACAAGCTTTAAATAATGGTTTAATTGATAAGATAGGAGATATTTATAGTGTTAAAGATTTTTTAAAACAAAAAATAGGAGAAGAAACTAATATTTGTTGAGAATAAAATATACAAATGAATAATAATTTAGATTTAAAATGAAAATTACTGTTAAAATATTATCTGGAGTGTGTAACAACCGAAAACACTAAAGATATTTGTTTTTTTGGTACTGATGAAAACAAAAAATTTATTCAGTTATCTGATATGGATGAATGATTGTCGAGTGAAAGAAAAGAGTTGGAGATAGCAATTCCAAAAACAGATATTTTTAATGCCCAAAGAAATGAAAATTCTAATCCGATATTCTATTATGGATATCCATTGTACCAGCAATATATTAGAAGCTCTAAAAAAGGATGAACTGGTACTGTAATTAAGCCAATATTATTTTGACCGGTAGAGATAACACGGAATGATGGTAATATCAAAATAAATAGAATATTCGATGAGCCAAAAATAAACAATGATTTTTTAAAAAATCAAACCAATAGATTAACTCACGAGGAGAATATTGCATATATTCAAGAAATTTTAAATTGAAATGAAGATATTTCAATTAAAGAAAATTTGAAGTTTGTAATTAATAAAATTATCGAAAAGGATAATTTAAAATTTGTTACTAAAATTAATTTTGACAAACTTGATTCTCATATGGATTTTTCTATTGATAATAAGACTGGTATTGTTAATAAAGGTATTATTTTTAAACATAGTGCTGATTCAAAATATACTTTTGGACTAGAGAGAGAGTTAAATCAGCTTTTAAAATTTAATTTATCATCTGGTTCTAAGACTGGTGATATTGACAGTTTTAATATTTTAGAATTTATGTTGTCTGATTTTGATCTCGAAATTAAAAAAGATAACTGGGAAAGTGAAATAGTAGAAACGACAACTTTGAACGAAGAACAGAGAAATGCTGTTTTGAGCGCTTTGCATAACAAATCTACTATTGTTACAGGCCCTCCTGGCACGGGAAAATCCCAAGCTGCCATTAATACTATTTGTAATGCAATTTTAGAAAATAAAACTGTTATTTTTGCAAGCCAAAACAAGAAGGCAATAGAAGTTGTATTGGATAAAATATCAAATACCCAAAATGCTCCTATAGTATTTTATTATAATATTGCCGGCAAAGAGAGCGCTTATGTACAGAAATTGAATTCAGCAATTAGGCATACATTAACTCTAGATAAACATCAATTAGAAAAAGAATATGAAGATTATCATAATTTAATAAAAGCACAGCAACTTATTGTTAAACAAGAAAAGGAGAGATTAAATGTTGTTATAGAACACAGAAATTCTGTAGAAAACTTAGAAAAAGAAAAAGAAAATATTCTTTTGGGTTTGGGCAAGAATCTTTCCGATTACGTTGACAAAGTGGATTATTTAAAATGGAAAAATGCATGCAAGTCAATTATAATATTAAATAAAAAAGTTAATAATCCAAATTTGATTAATATTTATGATAATTTTTTAAGTGTATTCAATTTTGGTGTTCAAAAAAGACTATATTTTAGATCAAAACAAATTGTAAGATTATTTAATCTTGAATCATACTTTACTGGATATACAGAGGATAGAATAGTGAATGCTTTATTACTCTTATACTCATTGAAGGAAAAAAACAATGCTTTAGAGAAGTTGTTAGTTAAAAATCGAACTAATTTAGTTGAAGACGTTAATATTATTAGAGAAACCATTGTTAAGAGCGAAAAGCGAATTCAGGAATTAAGTCCTAAGCTCGTTGATTTACATATGTATAGACGTTTTAATAAAATACCGTCAAAAACTCAAAATTTACTAATGCAGTATTCTCTTTTAATAGAAAGAATAGAGGGTGACGCTTTGGGGAGAAATCGCCAATCTATGCATAAGGAAAAAATAAAAATATTTGAAAACATTAAATCTTATTTTCCGGTGCTAGCGGTGACGAACCTATCTATTAATCATATATGCCCTCTAAGTAAGAATATTATTGATTTATTAATAATTGATGAGAGTTCGCAAGCTGATATACCGTCTGCCATTCCTTTGATATATAGGGCTAAAAAAATTTTAATTTTAGGAGATGATAAGCAATTACCATTTGTTTCGTCTATTTCTAGTATAGACGTTCAAAAATTAGAACAAAAATACAATTTTGAAATTCCTAAAGATTTGAAGTTTTCTTATTCTAAATCTTTATTTGATTTATTTTCTCAATTTATAAATAAAAACACTAACCATGTTTGACTTAAGGATTGTTATAGAAGTAAAAAAGAAATAGTAGCATTTTCTAAGAAAGAATATTATAACGATTGCTTAAACATTGTTACTGATTATAGTAGTTTAAAATCAATTAAAGGCACTACACAACAAACAGTCGCTTGACGTGATGTTCAGGGAGAAATGGTCAGACCTTCTGCTGGTAGTGCTTATAACCTGAAAGAGGCTGAGGCTGTTATTAATTTAATTAAAGAGATCGTGAAAAATAATGATTCTTTGAATTTTACTTTAGGCGTTGTTACTCCTTTTGCTTCTCAAGCTAATAAAATTAGAGATCTGGCTAATCACAATTTTCTGGCTGAAGTTTTAAGCAAAATAGAGTTTTTGTCGGAAACTGTGCATAAGTTTCAAGGTGACCAAAGGGATATTATAATCTTTTCGCCAGTTTTATCTAAGGGAGCTTCTAGTAGAGGAGAAGGATTCTTGCGAAGCACAGAGAATTTATTTAACGTTGCTATTACGAGAGCTAGGGTTGAGCTTCATATAGTCGGGGATAAACAGGCTTGCTATAAGTCGTCCGTTGCTTATTTAAAGAATTTTGTTACTTTTATCGATAGTTTAGAAAATTCAGAATCTAAATTTCAGTCACCCGGTGAAAAACTTTTTTTTGATTTACTGACGAGCAATGGTATTCATACCATTCCACAATTGCCGATTAACCAGTATCAAATAGATTTAGCTATTCCTAATAATAATCCACCAATCGCGATAGAAATCGATGGAGAATTTTATCATAGGAATATAAATAACCAGCATTGTTATAATGATTTTAAAAAAGATAATAATTTAAATAAATTAGGATGGAAAGTTTTAAGATTTTGAACTTATGAGATTGAAAATTTTCCTGAGAAATGCTTGGATAAGGTTAAATCCTTTTTAAACAGTAAATAAAAAATATGGCAAAAATATATGGAGGGAGAAGCAAATATCTAGTTAAAAGTGATTTAAAATTTTTCACACTTGCTGGTGCCATTATTCCGGCATTGATTCTTTTTTTTGGATTTCTTATGATTAGGTTAATGTTATTAATATTGGGTTTAAAAGGGAATCCATATATTTCATTAACATTAATATTGTTTTTAGTATTAATGATAAAAAGATTTAAAAATACAACAGGTAAAGATATGTTGAAAATTCAAAAATGAGCCTATAAGATATCGGATAAATACAATCGTGGCTGAAAGGGAGAAGAAGTTGTTTTAGATATTTTAAAAAAATTACCAGATGATTATTCTGTTTTTTACGATGTTAATTTATATAATAAAGGCAATATTGATTTTGTAGTATTAGGTCCTTGCGGACTTTTGGCTGTAGAAGTTAAAAGCCATTTCGGAAGAATAACTTTTGAAAATGGAAGGCTGTTAAGAAATGGCTATCCTTTTAAAGAAAAAGATTTTATTATTCAGGTAAAAAATGAAGCCTTAGATTTAAAGCATTTTTTAAAAGAGAAAATTCAAAAAGATTTTTTTGTAAAGCCGGTGATTGTTTTTTCAAATAAATATGCGAAAATGAAATTTGGCTTAAATCCAATAAATAATGTATTTGTTGTTCAAAAAGAGTTTTTGATTAAATTAATAGAATCTTTGCCTGAAGCTATGAGTAGGGAGGAAGCTGATGAAATTGAGCAAGGTATCATCGATAAAATAAAAAACTAATAAAATAACATGTTCAATAAATTTTTAATACCATTTTTAGCCGTAATAATTGCGATACCTCTT
>JAQVOQ010000077.1 GCA_028702545.1 Clostridia bacterium | reverse complement strand
CAAGAAGCCGAACTGCTAGTTACTCTACTTGTTTTTGTAGATGCCACTATGATGAGCATTATTATGCTAGGCGCTAGTTTGTTTTATGAAAAACAAGAGGGCAGTTTAAAAAGTGTTTTAGTGACGACGGTCAAACTTGTAGATATTATAATATCAAAAGTTATGTCCGCTGTTATACTTAGTTTTATTACAGCGATTGTTCTGTCGCTCGTTGGTGTTTTAGTTCACGGCGCAAATATTAACATTCCACTACTACTTTTGTATGCGACCTTAGGTGCGAGTACTCATATTACAATAGGTTTAGTATTAGTTATTATTAGTAAAGATTTCAACACTCTGCTTGTAAATTATATGTTATTTGTAATAGTGTTTACATTGCCTGCAATTTTTTATGCAACGGGAGTTATACCCGCAAGTTGGCAATGGTTTATTTATATATCTCCATCTTATGTTACTCAAATGTTAATAAATACATCAATTGGCATAATGCCATCAACTATTATGCATATTGGCGGAATAGCTTATTTAGTAGCGCTTACAGTTATCACTTATAAAACTTTTGTTGTTAAAAAATTTAAAGAATACGTTATTAGGGGGTAGTTATGCAAAAATATTTTAATTTGTTAAAGTATGAGCTAAAAAGCTTATTAAGAGATAAAATGAATCTTATCTTATTTGTTTATCCTCTTTTAATGCTTGCAATGTCTGTTTATTTATTTCCATTTATATTTGACTCGCCAGATTTGCAAAATCAAAGCTTACAAATTACTATGATTATTTTGATTATAGCACTTGTTAGTTTTGGCTATATTATTGCATCGGCACTATTAGGGTTTAGTCTATTAGACAATAAAGACGAAGACACAATGCAAACTATTGCAGTAACGCCAATTTCAAAATCAGGGTATGTTAACTTTAAATTAGTTTATACTTATGTGTTAGCAGTTGTGTCTACTATGATTATTTTAGGGGGCACAAAACTGTTTGCGAGCGGCGAATATGTTATAGAAACTGTTAGGATATTTGATAATATCAGCTATTTTCAAATATTAGTTTTTAGCTTGTCTACTAGTTTACTTGTTCCTGCACTAGGTCTTTTAATCGTAGGACTTGCAAAAAATAAAGTAGAGGGCTTTGCTTATATGAAAGCCAGTGGCTTTTTAATACTTGTACCTATGCTAGTATTACTTCCCGCTTTTACGGGAGTAGGTCAATATTTGCTTTCTATATTTCCAAATTTTTGGGGAGTACAAGGCGTTTTAGTTTTAATGTTTCCAGAGATGTTTGCCAGCACTGCAAATATGAGTTTTTATTTATATATGGCGTGCGGTGCAGTTATTTGCATTGTCTACTCTATACTAAGTTATAAATTTTATATGAAAAGAGGAGTTTAATGAAAAACACATCAAAACACTCGCACAGTAATGAGCATTGCAATCATAATCACGAACACGAACATAGCGAGCATTGCAATTGTGGAGAGGCTCACGAGCACGAACACGAACACGAGTACGATTTAGGACTAGGGTATTATCTTAGCGCAACATCTAGTATCATCATTAAAGAAAAGCCTAGTGCAACTCCAAAAGTTGATAAATTCTTATTATAACCTTGTGCTTCTGGTATTAGTTCGCTAACGACAACGCCAATCATAGCTCCTGCTGAAAAAGCTAAAAGAAAAGGTAATATATTGCGAATAACTATAACAAAAAGGCAAGCAATTACGCTTGATATTGGCTCAACCATACCGCTCGCTTGCCCTATAAAAAATGCTCTTTTAGGCGAAACATTTTCTTTTCTTAATGGTAGGCTAACAGCAACTCCTTCTGGAAAGTTTTGAATAGCTATTCCAAAAGTCAATATTATTGCGCCAATAAGAGTTGCACCTTCTAGCCCAAAAGCTACGCTTGCAAATGCGACGCCAACGCACATCCCTTCAGGTATGTTGTGTAAGGTTATAGAGCCAACAAGCATAAGTGTTCGTTTTTTATTCGCTTTATCGTTAGAATTTTTTAGATATTTATTTAACACAAAATCGGCTAGTATAATAAATAAAATACCGCATAAAAAACCAAGCGTTGGAACAACAAAACTGTTAGTATATAAGTGTGCACTCAATTCTATTGATGGCGTTAATAAACTAAAAAAGCTAGATGCTATCATAACTCCTGCTGCAAAGCTTAACATTATGTTTAAAACATTGACATTTATTTTTTTAAAAAATATTACAAACGAAGCGCCGACTGCCGTTATAAACCAAGCAAATAATCCGCCAATAAGCGCTTGAGATAAAAAAGGCAAATTACTAAAATATTGCAATATAAAAACCCCACTATATTAGTTAACCCATTATATTTAGTTTTAAGTTTTTATGTTAAAGTGCAAATAAAAAAAGTAGCAATTAAATGCTACTTTTTGTAAAGTTATTTTTTAAAGCGAGTATATAAAATTGCCGCTTCATATTTACTTTCTTCCATAGGTATTAAAATTAATTTTTCTCTAAGCTTATTTACAAACTCTTCAAATAATTGTTTATTAATTTTTGTGCCTATACTGGTCATATTTAATTCCAAAATCAAATCACTATAATCTATGCTTTTAAGCCTATTAGTATAAAGAACCTCATCAAAGAAAACATCAGCCCTAAGACCAGAATTGTGAACAACCTCGTAACTTTTTCTTTTTGTTTTAACTAAATACACTTCTTTTAGTTGCCTTAATTTGTGCAAAATATCCATTTGTAATTTGCCACCAAATATAACATTTAATTTATCTTCAACAAACAATAGATTATCTTGTGAAAATAAAGAATCAGAGGCCTCCATTTCCTGTTCATAAATGTTTTGTCTTGTTATTTCATTTTGCTTTTCAATTAGAGCATCATTATATTTAACCGAAATTATTTGTTTGGTTTTAAATTTTCGCACTCTAAGCGTTACGCCCATATCTTTTAAAAAGTTGTCGTTCGTTTCGTAATAGACATCAGTAAAATCTAGTTTATCTTTATCGTAAAAAGCATAACTAGGCATAAGATGCATAATTTCGTGCGCTCTATCAAAATCACTCTTTTTTTGAACATAATAGCTTCTAGAGCTATCTTCGTTTGCATATAAGTTTTCCATAGTTTCATTTTAAAGTAAAAAGTTATTAATTGCAAGTTTTTTAAATTGCTTTTTTAAATTATTTTGTGCTATAATTTTTATGAATTAAAAACCTTAGCAAAAAATAAACAAAAAGCCTAATATAAAGCATAAAATAAATGTGGGGCGCAAGCTATTAGTTTAAACTTAAAACAAGGAGAAAATATGGGAATATTTAATTTTTTTAAAGGACAACTTTTAAAGGTTGTAGAATGGTCAGACGACAGTAAAAACATTTTAGTATATCGTTTTCCTATGGAAGGTAAAAAAATAATGATGGGCTCAAAATTAACAGTAAGGGAGAGCCAAGTAGCAGTTTTTGTAAATAAGGGAAAAATTGCTGATATTTTTGGACCAGGTATGCATAAACTTGATGCTAGAAACTTGCCAATTTTAACAATATTAAATTCTTGGAAATATGGTTTTAATTCGCCATTTTTCTCAGAGGTTTATTTTGTTAACACAAAACAATTTGCAAATCAAAAATGGGGCACTTCAAACCCAATTGCAATGAGAGACAAAGACTTTGGAACAATAAGGCTTAGAGGTTATGGTGCATTTAGTTTTAGAGTAAAAGACGCGGGCATTTTTCTAAAAGAATTATTTGGCACAAGTTCAAATTTCAAAACAGAAGATATTTCAAACTTTTTAAAAACAATTATAGTAGCAGGAATTAGTGACACAATTGCCGAGAGTAAAATTAGCGCACTTGATTTAGCCGCTAACTTATTAGAGTTTAATGAGATGACAAAAACTCAAATAGCGGATAAATTTGAGAGTTTAGGTTTAGAACTTGTTAGTTTAATTGTAGAAAACATTTCTTTCCCAGAAGAAGCAGAAAAAGCAATTGATATGAGGTCATCAATGGGTATTATGGGCGACCAAATGGATACCTTTGTAAAATTCCAAGCGGCTCATGCTATGCGGGATGC
>JAQVOQ010000076.1 GCA_028702545.1 Clostridia bacterium | reverse complement strand
TAACCGACAGTGGAGGTTTTCAAGTTTTTAGTTTAAGCGACTTAAACAAAATTACAAAAGACGGTGTAGAATTTAGAAGTCATTTGAATGGCTCAAAACATTTTTTCTCACCCGAAAAAGCAATAGAAATTCAAAATAATTTGGGTGCGGACATCATTATGGCGTTTGACCAGTGCACGGGAGCGAGCACAACGCATGAGCAAGCAAAAGCCGCACTAGATCTTACAATTAATTGGCTAGATAGATGCGTAAAAGCACATAAAAGGGACGACCAAGCCTTATTTCCTATTGTTCAAGGCAACTTTTTTGCAGATTTAAGAAAAGAAAGTTTGGCTAGAACTCTTCCTTATGTAAAGCACGGAATTGCAATTGGAGGCTTGAGTGTTGGCGAGCCAACCGATGTTATGTACGCTATTCTTGACGAATTAAAACCACTTTTACCTAAAGAAGTGCCACATTATTTAATGGGAGTGGGAAGACCAGACAACATTATTGAGGGCATAATTAGAGGCATTGATATGTTTGACTGCGTACTGCCTACACGCGTTGCAAGAAATGGTACAGCGTTTACAAGTTGCGGAAAAATCGTGGTAAGAAACGCAGAATATAAAGAAGATTTTTCTACTCTTGATTCCGAATGTGACTGCTATACTTGCAAAAATTTTACAAAAGCTTATTTAAGGCATTTGATAAATACGAGCGAAATTTTAGGTGCAAAATTGCTAAGTATCCATAACTTGCGTTTTTTAACTAAATTAACAGAAAATATTAAAAAAGCTATATGGGAAGATAGACTACTTGACTTTAAAGATGAGTTTTATAAAAAATATAGTAAAGAAAATTTAGAAGTTTAATAACAATTTGTTTGCATAAAAATAAATTAAATGGTAAACTTTGTAAGTAATAAACATTAGGAGATAATTATGACAGAATTTTTAAGTATGTATGGAGCTTATATTTTATTAGGAGTGTTTTTAGTTTATTTAATTGGACTAAATATTTATAGGACAAAAAAATATTCTACTCAAGCAAAAATTTTGGTTGAAAGTTTAAAAAAAGGCGATTATGTTAAAACATATAGCGGTTTTTATGGCACTGTTTCAAGTTTGGATGAACAAGAGTTACCAAATGGGCAAATAGAAAAAATTGTAGTTTTAGAGCTTAGTGAAAATAGTTTTATAACACTAGATGCTAATGCCGTTTATTTAGTTGCAAATAATCTTAAAGCAAAGGTAAAAAAAGTGCCTGCTAAACAAACAAAAACACCCGCTAAACAAACAAAAGAGCCAACTAAAAAAGCATAAAGCAAAAAACGCTAAATTTTTTAGCGTTTTTTTATGCACATTTTTGTACAAGTTTATCATAATAGCAAGTCCTAAAGAATACACTTAAATATAACAAAAATGTTTTATTTTGAGGTGTTAATCTATGGGTACAAAAACTGTTTCAAGTAAAGAAGTTGAAAGTAATGCAAGCATAATACAAGGTGTGATAAAGGGCAGTTTGTTTGCAGTTAGTGTAAGCTTGGTCGCAATACTTTTATTTGCTTTTATAATAAAACTAACTAGCTTAAGTCTTGCATTTGTAGATCCTGTAAATGAGGCGATAAAAGGAATTAGTATTTTAATGGGTTGCTTTTATGCTTTTAAATCTGCTAGTAGCAATGGACTAATTAAGGGAATTTTAATAGGTGTTTTTTACATAATCTTATCATTTTTTATCTTCAGCATATTAAACGGGCAACTATCTTTTAACAAAAGTTTTATAAATGACTTGTTGTTTGGTGGAATCATAGGCGCAATATGTGGAATAATTGCTGTTAATGTAAAACGCTAAACTAATCTAATATTGATAGAAAAGAAAGCTAAAGGCTTTCTTTTTTGTGTAAAAGTGTGTTTTTATGTTTATTATTATTTAGATTAAAAAAAGGCAAAATTAAATTGACTAAAAAAGACATTTACTATATAATGTTTTTTAGTTACTAGAAGGAGATAAACTTATGATTAAAAGAAAAGCAAAGTTTAAGTTTGCTTTAATTATAACGAGTATTATTATAGGATTATGTTTAACCATTTTCTCATTTAACATACCGTTTACTAATTATACCTATAATGGTTTTGTAAATTCAATTAAACTAGGTATTGACTTAAAGGGCGGTGTATTAGCCGTTTATAATGTTGTTCCAGACCCTGAAAGCACATCAAGTTTTGAATCAGAAGTTGAAGCTACAATCACAAGACTTCAAAGTTTGATTACAGAAAAAGGCTATACAGAGGCAACCGTTGTTAGGCAAACAAATGGTACAGACACTCAAATAAGAATTGAAGTTCCCGATGTTGACGACCCTGCGGAAATTTTTTCACTTATTGGTCAACCAGCAAAGTTAGAGTTTAAAACAGTAAAAGATGTAAATGCTCAAGCTGAACTTACAGGTGATTATATTAAATCTGTTGAAGCGAGTTATCAAGACGGAGATTATGGTGTTTCTATTGAATTTGACAATGAGGGAGCACAAATATTCTTCAATTTAACAACTCAACTTTCAGAAAATAAAGACAAGCTATATTTATATATTGGTGGCGTGCTATTTTCTGAGCCAGCTGTTCAAAGCGTAATATCAGATGGTAAAACTTTTATATCTGGTAGTATGAATAGCTATTCTGAGGCAGAAGCTTATGCTACAAAAATTTTAAGTGGAACTTTCTCAGTTCAACTTGAACTTTTTGAAAACTCAGTTGTAAGTGCAACTTTAGGTAAAGATGCTCTTTCTATGAGCTTACTTGCTGGTATAATTGGTTTTTCATTAGTTCTTATATTTATGTATTTGATTTATGGAACTTTTGGATTACTTGCTAATCTTTCATTAATTATTTATATTGTAATTTTAATGTTCTTCTTGCAAGCCGTTCCACTAGTTCAATTAACCTTGCCTGGTATTGCCGGTATAATACTTAGTTTAGGTATGGCAGTAGATGCTAATGTTATTATATTTGAGCGTATAAAAGACGAGTATAGGGCGGGCAAAAAGATACCTTCAAGCGTTAAATCGGGCTTTGAAAAATCGCTTAGCGCAATTTTGGATGGTAACATCACAACAATTATCGCATCAGTTGTGTTATATATTTTAGGTACGGGAGCTATTAAAGGCTTTGCGATTACCTTGCTTATTGGTATTTTCGTTTCTATGTTTACGGGATTATTTATTACAAGAAAACTTATTAGCACATATTTACCTCTAAACAGCACAAACCCTAAACCATACAAATTAAAAAGGGAGGCGACTACAAATGAACTTTCTTAAAAAAATTAAAAACTCCCTAAAAGATTTTGATACAGTAAAAAAATCAAAGGGCTTTATGATAGGTTCTGGCACAGTAATTTTAATAGGTTTACTTATAATTATATTTTTTGGCTTTAACCTAGGAATAGACTTTACCGGCGGAACAGTATTAAAAATTAAAGTAGGAAGCACACTAGAAGATGCAGGCGTTTATAACTCTTATATTAGTCAAATAGAAACAGTTTTACAAAATAATAATTTAGTACTAAGCCTAAAACAACAAGAAGGTACGGGCGAAGACGCTAATATTATTTTTAGATTTCAAGACATATCAGGATATACAGAAGAGCAAATGGCAACCGTTATAACAGAAGTAAAAGCAGAACTTGTTACCGCATTAAGCGTTGATGAATCTCAAGTGCAGGACTCACAAAGAATTGGACCATCTGCAACGGCATCACTTTTATTAAATGCTTTGCTTGCAGTATTGATTGCAACAGTTTTAATTTTAATTTATATTGCATTTAGGTTTGAACTCCTTAGCGGACTAGCTGCAATTTTAGCACTTTTCCACGACATATTAATAATGCTAGCTTTAGTTGCAATTTTTAGACTGCAAATTAACAGCGCATTTATTGCAGCACTTATTACAATTATCGGTTATTCAATAAACGACACAATCGTAATATTTGATAGAGTAAGAGAAAATAGACAAAAAGATTGCTACAAAAATAACACTAATTCTGAAGTTGTTAATATTTCAATTAGAGAAACATTTACTAGAACAATTAATACTTCGCTTACTACTTTATTTACCATTACTGTTTTAGCTATTATAAGCGTACCAACAATTAGAGAGTTTGCTATTCCTATCGTATTTGGTTTAATTGCAGGAACATATTCATCAATATTTATT
>JAQVOQ010000075.1 GCA_028702545.1 Clostridia bacterium | reverse complement strand
AAGCAAAGAAACACAAAAAGATAAAGAAAAGGTGCAAGATAATAACGAAATTAAAGACTTTGCCCGTAAGCTTCGCCATTACGGTTTGTGGCTACTAGGAACAGAACAAGACGGTGACGACATCTGGAAGTCGATAAGGCAATTTGGTTACACTGAATTAACTGCAATTGAAACAGATGCTGGCTTAACAAAACGAGGAAAAAGAAAACAATGGCGACAAATATTTAAATACAAAGTCTTTCCTGGATGTTTTGTGTCGAAGCCGGGTAGAAGGTGGGCTGAGAGTTTGTTTTGGGAAGATAAGTTAAAAACATTCTTTAAAATGCTCCTTCCTGGTACTTGGGCCAATGGTAAACAATTCTTTAAAACTCGCAATGAAATCTATGCGAAGATTAAACAAAAATACACAGTATTTAAAACACTGTTTGAATGGGAAGGCAAAATGTACTGGCTATACTTCACCAATATGCAGAAGTTAAGCTACGATACAACCGCCTACTCAAAACCATATGACAATAAATTTGACGATGCAGGTAATCGTAAAAAATACATTTAACGGAGGTATTTATAGTGCAGGAAGAAAAAAGACCAGAAAAAATGTCAAAGGAACAAAAAAAAGAAGAGAAAGAAATTTTTAAGCTATGGCGGAACTATTGTTCAAGTAGGTACAAGGAAGCAATAGAGAAATATTTTGATGAGCTCTTTGATTTAAAAGATTTAAAGCTTTTAATTCAAAATGAAGGCAATTTAAACTATCAATTGCAGTTAATAATTAAAAAACAAGAAGAAGACCGTAAAAAAGAAGCTTATCAAGCAATTATAACTGCTGACAAGCCACTAGCAGCCAAACTCTTAGAAGATGCAGAGAGGGATTTAAAGGTGCTTGAAGATAGACTACATAAGCTAAAATCACTACCTTATTACAAGTTTAGTAAAAACAATAAGGCTGCAAAAAATGATACAGAGCTTATTGAGCAAATGGATGAAGATATTAAGTTTAAAAACACCGAAGTTAAAAAGCTAGAGACGCGCATCGATAAAACTAAAAAAATTATTGAAAGCTTATTACCGTTACAAGAAAACGAAAAAGAAACTAAAGCACCTGGAGGCAAAAAAGCCGGCAAAACAAAACAAGCTGCAAAAGAAAAAGACTTGTTAAAGGAAGCTAATAGAGCATATGAAGAGCTTGTATTGGCAAACAAAGTTTCAGCAAGCTTATTGCAAACAAAAATGGCAATCGGCTACAACAAAGCAACAAGATTAATTAATGTTTTAATCGAGCAAAAGAAGGTTGTAGTTGAAGAAAACGGAAAGAAGAAGCTTGCTGAGGTTAAAACAAAAAAAACGAAAGTGGCAAATGATAAAGCCAAGCCATCAGATGATAAATTAAAACCGGAGGAAAAAGAAAATGAGAAAATATAAATCACTTATTAATCCAGATTTTTACTACACACGAAGTGACTTAAGGTTAATGAAAAAAATAAATAAATTAGAGGAAAAGAAATCTTCTTTATTAATAGTGACAGAAAGGTGGCCAGACTTTAACCCAAAGAACACTATTTATGTAAAAACTGATAATGCCATTTTGGTGTTTAAAGTTATGGATAAAATTGATAAGCTTTATAAAAAAGCAGAGGCTAAAAAATTACCATTTGCTTTGAAGCATAAAAAGCATACTAATTCAAGCTTTTATCATTTGCCAGACACAGAAGGTGGCAAACTTGGTTGCTATTCAAACCAAAATAATGTTGAAGGATGGAATCATGTAAAAGAGTTTTACCAAAAACGAAGGCACCAAACTTGGAAAAAAGGTGGTGATCTTATAGATAAGTAACAAAAGCAATAAAAGTTTATTTTTTTAACAAATAATAAAAACAAAAAACAAGCTAAATTTTAGACTTGTTTTTTATTTTAATTTATTAATACCTATTTTTATATATTTTTTGTCACATTTAATTGTAATCATTACATTAAATATGAGCATAATATAAATATATACTTTTTAAAATTGTTGTTACCAACTAAAAGTTTTTGTTGACAACAATATTATAAGAGTATATAATAAGGCAGGTGAAAAAGAAAATGAAATTAAAAATTTTATTTCATATCACCTCCGATGGGGCAATGACCCCGAAAGCAGGAAGCCCTTAGCCTTTAAGTAAGGATTAAAAAAGCAGGAAGCCCTTAGCCCTAAAGTAAGGATTAAAAAAGCAGGAAGTCCTTAGCCTTAAGTAAGGATTAAAAAAGGAGTGGGGGAATTTCCCCCACTTTTTATTTTTTTTAGGAGTACATATGATAAGATTAGTAAATGTTGATGATAAGTATATTAGATTTTTATATAACTGCGACAAAAGGGGTATGTTTAATAAGGGGCAAAGAAGGCCTTATATTGGAATAATGTTTGAAGTTAGAGGGCATAAATATTATGCCCCTTTAACACATCCAAGAGACAAATTTTTAACAATGAAAAACTCTGTAGATTTTATGCGAATAAAAGGGGGAACCTTAGGGGCTATAAACTTTAATAATATGATACCAATAGTTGATTGTGTTGCAAAGATAATTGATATTGCTGCAATTCAAGATCATAAATATAAAATGTTGTTAATTAATCAAATAGAATTTTTTGATGATTATGAAACTGAAATAATAAATAGGGCGACAAAGCTTTATAAAGCGTATAAATCAAAAACTTTAAGAATCCCAGTTTATAATAGATGTTGTAATTTTTTTAAACTTGAAAAAATAGCAAAAAAATATGACCCTAATTTTAAACACGATCCTAATAAGGTTAAAAAATAAAACCCTAAAAACACACTAATTAAAGTGTGTTTTTTAGGGGTAGTAGTAGGGGTAATAATTTATTAAAAATGAGTGTTTACTGGACTTGTAATGTGTTTCTTGGTGGCTTTTAATCAAGGTGTCCCGCGTTCGAGTCGCGGATGGGTCACCATTTAACCTTTTATTTGGCAAATTACTGCGTTTCTAGCAGCCTTGCACAAACAGTCACATATTTTAATATGCTCCTGCTTGATGCAAACCTGCTGAGCCTTGTAATTTACTCAAATAAACGATTAAATAATTTTAAACTTTATAAAACTTTAAAATTTTTATTTTACAGTTTAACCTTAATAAAGTTGTTGTAATTTTTAAATTAAAGCAGTATAATTAAGTTGTAATATGAGCAGGTGTGGCGGAATGGCAGACGCGCTAGACTTAGGATCTAGTATCTTCGATGTGGGGGTTCAAGTCCCTTCACCTGCACCACAAAAAAAATCTGACGAAAGTCAGGTTTTTTAATTAATAAGTATAGGGACTTGAACTCAAGCGTTAAGAAAACTTGCTAGTAGCAAGTTTTTAGTGAGTGGCGTGAAAGCGGCTCTACTTTTTACGCACACTTACGTAGCGGAGCAAGTCCCTTCACCTGCACTAAATAAAAACAAATCAAAGTGGTTTGTTTTATTTTTTATTTCAACAATTCATATTTAAATAATTTGGGTTTAAGTTCTTTAGTATAATATTTTCTTAAAATTTCTTTTAAAATACTTATTTTTTCATCCAATACTTTATATTTTGGAACCATTATTTCTTCACCTTTTTTATTTAAAGTTCCACTACCTATTTTTATATTTAAATCTTTATCAATTTGTGATAAGCCGTATTTCCAATTAGAATTATATTCATCAGTGTCTTTTGCTTCGGATAAAACAACTTGCCACTGATTAAATAATACTTTATCGTCTCCAGATATTGTATAATTACTCAATATACAATCAGCAATAGTGTTTTGCCTAAAACAAAAATTATTAAGTAAACCATCTTTTGATAGACACTTATTTATTTGTGATATACCTGCCCATAAAAAACACTTATATAAGAACTGTTTGTCATTTAAATATTCAAGTTCTTTATCAGCTGTTTTCATAATTACTTCTCTTTCAGTATAATCAGCATATTCATAACAATTTGCAACCCATAAAGGTAATTGGGATAATATATTGTCACTAGATAATTTATATGCTTTTTGAACTTTACAATAACTAGCGTAAGAATTAATATCATTAATAAGTTTTCCATTATCAGACTTAGGAATATTACTTAAATTAAACAAGTATGCTATAGGTTCTATTGTTGAATCTTTTAATAATTTTGCAGGATTGCTATGCATTTTCTTTAGTATCCTTTTGCCTAAATCACTATTAACAGATAGTTC
>JAQVOQ010000015.1 GCA_028702545.1 Clostridia bacterium | reverse complement strand
AGGGGAAGATTCTTCGCAAGTCTAATAATACAGTCGGCTCAGAATGACACGAGCGTTGTCACCCTGAGAAGCACAGTATAACCCTACTAACGAAGGGTCTAAAAGTAAAGTGATTATATTTAAACTATAAAAAAGATTCTTCGCAAGTCTAATAATACAGTCGGCTCTTAAATGACACGAGCTTTGTCACCCTGAGAAGCACAGTATAACCCTACTAACGAAGGGTCTAAAAGTAAAGTGATTATATTTAAACTATAAAAAAGATTCTTCGCAAGTCTAATAATACAGTCGGCTCAGAATGACAAGGTTATGTCACTCAGAGCGACCTGTCGCGTAGGAGTCTTTTTAATTCCAATCAATTGATAAATCAAGCCAATCTGGGTTTATATTTTCTATTAAAGTAATTTTTTTATTGCGACTATAATTCTTTATTTGCTTTTCTCTTTCAATTGCACTATTTATATAACTTGTTTGTTCAAAATAAACTAATTTGTTCACATTATATTTTTTTGTAAAACCCTTAATCAACTTATTTTTATGTTCATATAATCTGCGTTCTAAATTGTTTGTTACGCCAGTATACAAAACCGTGTTTTTAAAATTAGTTAAAATATAAACATAATATTTCATAAAACACCTTTTTTTATTTTAATTTTAGCATATTATATTATTTTAATCAACACACAAAGATTCCTACGTCGCACTGCGTGCTCCTCTGAATGACACAAAGATTCCTACGTCGCACTGCGTGCTCCTCTGAATGACAATTCGTTGTCACCCTGAGAAGCACAGTATAACCCTACTAACGAAGGGTCTTAAATTATAGAATAGAAAATACCCTAAACAACACAAAAACAAAACAAAAAACCACACTTTTTAAGGCGTGGTTTTTTGTTAACACAAATGGAAAGAATGTGTGTATAACTTATTATATGCAATTTTTATTATTGTTATAATAGTTTAAATCAAATTTTACTGCGTATTAAAACTCAAAAGGTTGTTTGCAACGGTAAAATAAGTTGGAGGAGCGCCTAAAATGTACTCACTCCAAGTTCCGATAACAGTTTCGCTTGTTAGTTCGTACTTATTTGTGCTAGTGTTTAGTGTTAGCACTTTTTTAACTATTTGATTATAAACTTTCATAAAAACATCTATAACCGTGCAATCAACACTGGAATAAAAGGCGTGAACATTTGTGCCGTAGCCTAGTTCTACTTTATAATAATTACTAACCGCACTAAAAAACACATTTGTGCCGTTTATCCTTGTTGCCACACACTTTGCTTTTTGTGGGTAGTCGTTAAAATTGTCGTGCAACATTTTTACGCCTGAGGCGTTAACATAAAAGTCTATGCCGTACTCTATAGTTCTCGTTGCACGGCTAGAAAAGTCTACTGTTACATCGTAGTAAGATAGCGCACCACTAGCGCCGACAAAAATTATTACTCCGCCATAATAGGAGTTTAAATTTGGTATAAAATCACCAGAATAGCAAGTGCTCATTGATATTTTTTTTGTAGGGTCGTTAAAGTTTACAATATAACCCGAGCCAGCGCCGGTTTTGTATAAGTAGCCTAAATTTGTGCTTTGCCAAACATTATCAATTCTTTGAGTGGCGTGTACAAATTTTTGTTCAATAGCATTTGATTGATTCTGAGTATAGTCCGCATTAAGATTTAGCCCGCTTATACTTTGTATTAAATGGTTAGAATAGCCGCCTTCACACTTTGACAAATAGTATATGCCGTCATTGTAATAGACGGAATATTTTCTAGGTGCATTTAAAAAATCTATATTATTTCCTAAAATTTCGTATTTTGCCGTAACGACTTTATAGGTCATATTGCTTGAAGATGGTGTTATTTTGTAATTAATTTTGTGCCCCACCGTATTTGAAACATAGGAGTTTGCAAAAGGTACAGAATAGGTTGCCACAACGGGATTTGAAAGGGTATAACTATCTATAAATTCATTATCAACAAAAAGTTCAATGAGTGCCGTGCAAGGGTTTTCTAATACGGATATTTCTATATCCACTTTAATTATTATTGTGCTATTAGCGTGCGCAGTAAAATAAAAGTTAGGAAAAGTTGTAATAGTTGTATTGGTATAGTAAACCGGCACCGTTGCTATGTCGCCCGTTGTTATAATCTCACCGGGTTGAGGTGGAATGTATGGTTCGTCCTCGGTGTCGTTAGGGTCAGGTGGGGGAGGCGTTGTGCCGTATAAAATCTCTAGCTGTTTTACTTTTTGCTTAATTGTTCCTAAACTCGCCTCTAATTCCTCGGCTTTTGAATAGGCTAAATTACCATAGTTTGTTTCTTGTTGCATAATTTTGTTTTCCTTTTTTTAAAACTTTGCCTTAGTTTAAATAAAAAAAAACCATACTTCAAACTTTTGTGCCAAAAAACAAAAAAAACGGCAGTGATAAACACTACCGTTTAGGTAATCTTGCGATTACAATATTATATTGTGCATAATATTTTTTAATATTCATATTTTTTAATATTTTTTATGTACCTTAATTGTTAGGTTTTGCAAGCTCCTTTGCAGGCTCCTTTGCAGGTTCTTTTGCAACTTTTTTTGCGACTTCTTTTGTATCCGATTTTCTATAGTCTTTAACTCGCTCAAAAAATACTTCGCCGTCTTGAGATTGGAAGTAAACACCTACGATATGTTTACGCCTAGAATTTATTATAGTGTAGGCTGCGCGTTTTCTTGCGCCTCCAACTATTGATTTAACTCGGTTTAGGTTGGTTTCCACAAAAACATTATAAGCGCGTATTCTGCCTAAATTATCAACAATTGTTATGCCGTCATAATTTAGCATATCAATAAATAGTTCGGCGATAGAAAGTAGTTTTGCCTCGTTATAACTTTTGCTTTGAAAAAACAGTTTAGAAAACTCAATAGGGTGCTTTAACCAAATGCCGTCTGCTAAAAAACCCTTGTCTTCATAATCTTTGTCAACAACCACGCAAATTGCGCCTTGAATATTTTTAAAAGCTGCTTCAAAAATATTTTCATACATTATTTTCATTTCTTTCAATTTTCGCTGAGTCGTTCTAAGCTTGCTAAAGCTGGCATTAACGAATTCTTTAATAACTTCTTCAAAAGTATGATTGTTTATTGTTGTTAAACTTAAATTTATGTTAAGTCTTTTATCTCCAAGCCTCTTTAGCGTAACTAGCGTTGAACTAAATGCTTCTAGTAAAACTAGTGCAAGCTCATCATTTTGGCTTTTTACTTTTAACACATCGCTGTTTAATGCTATTTGTATAAAACTTTTTTCTTTGATGCTATTTAGCGTCTTGCAAATTCCGTAACTATATCCATTTTCTTTTATTTCAATAAAAACAATCCAATCATGCTTAGAAAACGCAAGCATTGACTTCATTCTTGCATTAAATAAAATTTCATCTTCATCTTCAAATAAGGTAAGCATATAACTCTCAGGCACTGCCTTTACAACTTCTTTAATATTGTTGGTTAAAATTAAATTTGGCCTTAACTTTTCGCCCTCTTCCTCATAACTTCCTATTTTATAAAAAAAATCCAAAAATCGTGTTTTAAATTTTTGTGGAAATTCGCTTTTGAACTCATCTTTCAAAAATTCTATTATTGCCGTTTTAGCACTTTCGTAAAAAATGTTATCTATCTCCATAATAAAACCTCACTCTTTTGTATAATTTAGTTTATCATAAAACTTTTTAAAATTTTAGTGAATTAATTAAAAAGTTTATTTTTTTTAACAAAAGAGTTTATAAAAAGTTGCACGCGACTTTAAATTTTGATACAATTAAATTAGTTACTAAAGGAGATTAATTATGAAAAAGCAAGATGAAAAAACTTTAGATGAACTTAAAGTTGATTTAGCATTAATGGACAATATGTTAACCCATTTAAAACAAGAAAGAGTTAAGGAAATGCATGCAAAACAAAATGAACTTGATGAGCAAATTGAAGATAATCCAGACGATGAAGAAACTATTATAAATCATAATATTATATTAGAACAATACAAGGAAGAACTTAATGAACTTTTGGGCATTAACGAGTTAAGGCGCAGTAGGGAAAATGTGAAGGCTACTATTGACGAAAAAGAAAGAATAGAAGACTCACAAACAAATTCTAACTACATATAACAAAAAATAAAAAGTGCATATTTTGCACTTTTTTGTTTTTTAAACGGCATTTTTTTGTTGTTTTTTGCACTTTTTTAACAAAATAATTGACTTTTTGCAAAAAACGAGTAAAGTTTAATTAGTTGCTTTTTATTTTTTTTAATGTTATAATTTTATAAATATAGTAAAGGAGGAGGCATTTATGATTCGTTTACCGAATGATTTACATAGTCTTGATATGTTACTAATCAAAAAAAGAAATGATTTGAGGCAAGCTAAGCTCAAACTGGCTTATTTTAAAGAAACTTCAACATCTGAACTTTATGATAAGTTTGTTGCTGCCCCCGCCGAAGTAGATAGGGCGCTTGGTAAAACTCCAGAGGAAATTGAGCAAACTAAAAAAGAAGGAAAAAAATTGTTTAAAGAGGCTTTTATTGATAGTCTAGATAAAAAGAAAAAAGAAGTTCATTTTAAAGAACTAGTAAAAGATATTAAAAAAATAAAAGATAAGATACAAGAATTGGAAATTGAAAAAGGCATAGGTCAAGGCGAAAATAAGTCAGACACTGTTGTTAAAGCTCAAAATAGATTTGAATTTAATTATTAATAAATAAAGCGTGCAGTTTGTACGCTTTTTTTTGTGCTTAAATTTTAGAATAATTTTAAAGCTAAAAACAAAAAATAGGATAGGGAGTTTTTATTATGCAAAAATTTTTGGTTTTATTGTTTGGTGCAGTTGTATTTTTTAGTTTGCTTATTATTATAAAAGTAGAAAGTCCAATAATTGAAAAACTGAGCGTTGAAGAAATTGCACTAAAGGAAGAATATATTGTTTTGGGAGTTGGTCAAAGCGAAGTTCTGCTAGCCAATGTTTATCCATTTAATGCAAACAACCAAAAAATTTTATGGTCTACAACCGATGCTAGCGTTGCTAGTGTTAATAAGGGCATTGTTAAAGCCAACAAGGCGGGCAATGTTAAAATTTTTGCTATAAGCGAGGAGGGAAATTTTAGTGATTATTGCTATGTTGATGTTACTGCTTAATCTGTTTTAATAAACAATTTATCATCTGAAACAGAAATATGTTTGACACTAATAACTTTTATGTTTAAACTGTGTTTAATTAAGTTTTTGTTAGGTGGTATTTTATGCAAAAAGTTGTTTTAATAACGGGTGCTAGTAGCGGAATTGGGCTAGTGACGGCAAATTATTTGAGTAAACAAGGTTTTAAGGTTTATGGTTTAAGTAGAACGGCTCCAAAAGAAGAATATAATTTTGAATTTGTATCAGGTGATGTTACGAGTGAAGAAAATATAAAATTAGCAGTAGATAACATTATAAAATTAGAAAACAAACTTGATATTGTTATTAACAACGCAGGAATGGGAATTAGCGGAGCGAGCGAGTATAATACAAAAGCCGAAATTGAGCGTATATTTTTGGTTAATGTGTTTGGCGTTTTTAATGTTTGTAAAGTAACTATCCCATACTTGCGAAAAACAAAAGGACAAATAATTAACATTGGAAGTGTGGCAGCTGAGCTTAACATACCTTTTCAAAGCTATTATTCAGCCACTAAAGCTAGCGTGCAGGCGTTTAGCACGGCTCTTCGAGGTGAATTAAGGCCGTTTGGTATAAGAGTCACCACGGTATTGCCGGGCGATACTAAAACAAGTTTTACAGCTAACCGTCAAAAGTCGATAATAGAAGCCGATGAGCATTATAATGGGCGCATTAAAAAGAGCTTAGAGGTTATGGAAAAAGATGAACAAAACGGTATGCCCGCAGTTAGCGTTAGCAAAGTCATTTACAAATTAATTAAAGCAAAAAATCCGAGTGCTATAAAAGTAGTTGGAATTAAATATAAAACTTTTGTGTTTTTAAAACGAATACTTCCTAATCGTTTAATTAACTATGTTATTTATAAAATGTATGGTGGAAATTAAAAGCTGTTTTAAACAGCTTTTTTTGTGGCAAACTAAATTTAATTATCATAAAACATTAAGTAATTAAGTTTTTTAAAAGGAGTAAATATGTGCGAAAATTGTAATTCGGATTGCCCAGTTTGTGGTTGCCCAATAGTTAACGATGAAGTAAAGGGAGAGGGCTGCATTAACGGAGCTTGCCCTACAAACAAAGAAGAAGAACAAGAAGAAAGTTGTAACTAAAATTAGTAATTTTTAATAAGTTTCAATTTTAGTATTATTAAAGTTACATGTCAAAACAGCTAAAAACAAAAAAACACTTAATTTTAAGTGTTTTTTTAATTTAGTTAAATTAAGTTTTTATTTTAAACAATATTAAAGTTCTCTTACAACTTTTCCCACTAAGCCCATATCACATTTTCCTAAGTAGTTTTCTTTAAAGTGCTTCATAACTGCGCCTATACTTTTGTCTTCTAGTTTTTCAACTATATCTTTAATCTCTGCTTCACTCAACATTTTTGGCAGGTAACCCTCTAACAGTTCTTTTTGCTTTAATATTCTTCCGTAGTTTTCTTCGTTTCCCGCTTTTTTATAATTCTCTGCTTCTTCTGTTAACTCTTTAATAGTTTTTTGAATTATTTTAATCGTGTCGGTGTCTTCCATACTTTCGCCCGTTGTTCGCTTTTCGATTTGAGCTAGATTGTACTTATTAAGTAAAACGCTGTAAACTCCTCTAGCTAGGGCGTTTTTATCCCTCAAAGCTTGCATATTTTGTTTTTTAATTTCTTCTATTATCATTTTTTTGTTTTCCCCTTTTTAATAATTTCTTCTTCTAACTTTACATTCCTTAAAATAAAACCCAATATATCATCGTAGGCTTCTTGCCTCTTAACTTCATTTAAAACCTCGTGCCTTGCCTTGTCATAAATTTTGAGTTCAACTTTGTTTACTCCAAGGTTTTGGTAAAACTCTTGCAACTTTTTAATATGTTCGCCTTGTTTGTTTAAAGCGTCTTCTCTGCCTGACATTATAAACATTGGAATTTGTTTTTTAATCTTGTTCAAATTCTTTCGTTTATACAAATGGGTTAGACCAATAAAGAAGTGCTTATAAAAGTTGTTGCTAAAAATTTTGTTTAAGGTTTTGTCTGCTCTTTGTTTTTGTTGTTCGGCTTTATCGCTCGTCAGCCAATTTTTGTCGGCAAACTTTTTGTTGTAGTTTTTAAACGACATATTGTGAATAATTTTAGCAGGCGCGTCTTTTCCTTGCACCTTTGTTAAAATACTGGCTAAAACAGAGCCTAAAATAATGCTAGCATTGTTTTTAAAGTAACTAGAGCCTATTAAAATAAGTGCCGAGTGACCATTATATAGTTGATGATATCGCTGTGCTATAAATGAACCAAAACTGTGACCTATAACTATTAAGGGCAAGTTATATTTGTTTTTTAAGTATTCCGAAATATAAATTTGGTCCTTTATAGTGTCGTAAAAAATATCTCCATCATAAATACCGATGTTTTTAGGACTTTCTGCCGTTTTGCCGTGCGCCCTGTGGTCGTTCATAAAAACAATAAAACCTTTGCTGTTTAAAAAATTTGCAACTGCCTCATATCTTGCCGCATGTTCTCCCATGCCGTGGATAATTTGTACAACGGCTTTTGGATTTTTAACTTCATTTAATTCGTAAGCATGTAATTTGTAATCGTCAAAACTAAAAAAAGCATTTCCTTCCATAAAAACTCCTATTTTTTTAAAACTAATTTTGAATTCTAATATATTCTAGCACAAGTTTTATAAAATTAAAAATAAAACTTACAACTTAATTTTATTAGGTAAAACAATTGTTTAAATGTGTTTCTTTTGTTAAAATGACAGTAGCGAATTTTTACTTACAAAGGAAGATTGAATGAACACATTAAAACTTAACAAAAAACGAACGATGTATATTGCACTAGCCTTCTTTACAATCTTAATGCTTTGGCAAGTTTATAATAGTTATGTGCCTCTTATGCTTGAAGATATTTTTACAAATAATCTTGGAGCGGGCAATTATAAATATCTAATTGGTATTATTATGGCGGCGGATAATATGTTTGCGCTTTTTATGATACCGTTGTTTGGAGCAATTAGTGATAAAACAGTTAGCAAAATGGGTAAGCGTATGCCTTATATTATTGGTGGAACGCTTTTATCTGTTGTGCTGTTTCCGTTTATCCCAGTTTTATATGCAACGGGAAGTTTACTAGGTCTATTTTTGATTATGGGCTTAGTTTTAATATCTATGAATGTCTATAGAGCTCCAGCAGTTGCTCTAATGCCGGATATAACACCAAAACCACTTAGAAGCAAAGCCAATGCTATTATTAATTTTGTAGGTTTTATCGGTGCAATTTTTGCAGGAATTTTGGCGCTATTATTCAAAATGCCACTTAATTTTGGCGAGCCAAGCGGAATTATATTTCCGTTTATTATAACAAGTGTATTAATGCTACTAGCTTTAATTTTATTACTTGTTAAGATTAAGGAAAATAAAATAATTGTGCAAATGGAAGCTGATATGAAACTAGGCGAAACTTTTTCTGATAGCATTGAAGAGATATCCGAAGATAAACCACTTAGCAAAACGGATAGTTTTAATTTAAAAATTATTATAATAAGTGTGTTCTTTTGGTTTTTGGCATTTAATGCACTAGAAACTTTTTGGTCAACTTACGGCGAGGAATATTTATTAACTCAAAGTTGGAGTTTTGCTACTATTATATTAACCGTTTCATCAATGATATTCTTTTTACCATCAGGCTGGATAAGTAATAAAATTGGTAGGAAAAAAAGCGTTATGGTGGGACTAAGTTTTATGATTATTGGTCTATTTTTTGCAAGCCAAATGACATCGTTTAATGCGGGACTTATAGCATTATTTTCAGTTAGCGGAATTGGTTGGGCTTTAGTTAATGTAAACTCTTATCCAATGGTTGTAGAACTTGCGAGCAAAAAGAATGTAGGAAAATATACGGGCTATTATTACACAAGTAGTATGGTAGCACAAAGTGTAACCCCTGTATTTATGGGAGCACTTATGGATACTATTGGAATGCAATACTTTTTTCCTTACGCGTTTACATTCACACTAGTTTCACTTATTATATTCAGTTTTATTAAAACAAAATCTAAAGAATTGCAAAAAAAATAACATAAAAATCGAGCTGGACTTGCTTTTTTATTGAAAAAAGAATTTAATTATAGTATAATAACTACATCAAAAATAAAAAGAGGAATATATTATGGAAAAAAGAGGCTTGGCTTTTAATTTAGTTACTACAAGAATGATGCTTGATAATCTGTGTGACGGCTTTGATGCTAGTTGTAGTAATAAAAAAAACTTACTTACAACAAAAATCAAATTGTTACATGTACTTAATTTAGAAGGCAAACTTAGTCCAAGTTTAATTATTTCTAAGTTAGGAATTGCTAAAAGCAATCTAGCTATTTTGGCATCGGGTATGATAGGCGAGGGACTTATAGAAAAAATTGAGGATAGTTTTGACAAGCGAGTAATATATTATGCTATAAGTGAAAGCGGAAATACTTTGTTAAAAGACTCATTAAAAACAATTGATGAACAAGTTTGCAGTTGCTCTATGAATGCTAATAAATGCAAATTATTAAATCGTAAACTAGAAGAAATTATTAGACTTTTAAGTTAAAAAATTTTTACAAGGAGTTTTAAAATGTTAAAACCACCATTAAAATTATATAATACCTTAACAAAAAAGGTAGAAGAATTTAAACCTATAAATAAAGAACAAGTTAAAATGTACAGTTGCGGTCCTACCGTTTATAGTTATGCGCATATAGGCAATTTTAGAGCCTATGTTTTTATGGACATTTTAAGAAGAGTATTAAAATATAATGGCTATAGCGTAAAAACAGTTATGAATATTACAGATGTAGGGCACTTAACAGATGATGAGGACAGCGGAGAGGATAAAATGGAACTAGCCGCAAAAAAAGAAAACAAAACACCAATGCAAGTAGCTGAGCAATATACTAAAAGCTTTTTTGAAGATGCTAAAAAACTTAATATTGATTTTGAGGGTATCCAAGTAGAAAAGGCAACCGATAATATAGACGATATGATTAAGTTTATTAAAGGTATTATAGATAACGGATATGCTTATGAGGTTAATGGTAATGTTTATTTTGATGTTGCAAAATATAACGAGGATTTTGATAACAAATATGGTGAATTGAGTGGGCTTAAACTAGACGAGCAATTAGCAGGTGCTAGAATTGATGTTAATACCGAAAAAAGAAGTCCATACGATTTTGCACTTTGGATAAAGGCTCCAAAAGAGCATATTATGAAGTGGCAAGCTGATTTTAGCGGTAAAATGGAAGATGGTTATCCCGGCTGGCATATCGAGTGCAGCACTATGGGTGTAAAATATTTAGGCAAAAATTTTGATATTCACACAGGTGGAGTAGACCATATACCAGTGCATCACGAGAACGAAATTGCTCAAAGCAGAGGCTTAACTTGCGACAAAGAGCATACGCAAGCAAATTATTGGATGCATTGTGAATTTTTAAAAGTAGATAACGGCAAAATGAGCAAAAGCCTTGGTAATGTTTATACGATAAGTGACCTTGAAAAAAAAGGCTTTAGCGCACTTGACTACCGCTATTTTTTGCTAAATGCAAATTTTAGAAATCCGCAAAACTTTACCTTTCCAGCATTAGATAGTGCAAAAATAAGTAGACAAAACTTATTAGAGTCATTGTTAAAGCACAAGAATGCAGAAAATAAAGAATATGAAGACGATGCTAGCCAGTCATTAATTATTGATTTTTATGAAGCAGTAAACTTTGATTTAAATATTCCTTATGCACTTTCGCTACTTTGGAATTTGGTAAACGAATATCCAAAAAATAAAAAAAGCTATAAAGCCGCAATTGAAATGGACAAAATTTTAGGTTTAGACTTAGAAAATCAAGTTGAAGAATTAGAAAAAGTAAAAAAAGAGGAAAAGGATATTCCTGCTATTATAAAGGGTCTTGCAGAGGAGCGCTTTAGAGCAAAGCAAAACAAAAATTTTGTAGAGAGCGACAAATTAAGAGACGGGCTAAAAGCTCTTGGTTATACTGTTAAAGATAATAAAGATGGTTACGAAATTACAAAGGATTAAAAAGTATGTTAAAAAAGGTTAATTGCCCTAGTTGTGGCGCTAACTTAAAGCCAGATGCTTATTACTGCGACTATTGCGGCGCCTTTTTTGAAAATAAAAAAAATGTGTTAGAAGCACAGCAACTTAAATGCTTTGAAAAAAATGCAGAAGATAAAAAAACAATAGTTCCACAAAACATTGAAGAGACGGAAGAAAATTTATACGGTGAAGATAATTTTGTATCAACAGAAGAGATTGAAAACAGCAAATTAAACAACATACTACAAAGTTATAATGATATTGATGCAGGTGGCAAGGCGTTTGCATTTTTTATGATATTTGTTGTATTTTCTATTATGTTCAGCGGAGCAGTAATGGATGCGCCGTTTTTTGCCATTATTTTAATTATGATAATAAGTGGTGCATTAAATAAAGGTAAACAAAAAAAAGCTGAATTAATTGCGCTTTACGATAAAGGTGCTTATTTTGAGGCTTATAATAAGTTAAATGCAATGAGTAAAGAGGATAAAAGCATAAAAATAGTTAAACAAAAAATACTTTTATGTTATTATAGATTAGAGAAAAAAGAAGAAGCAAAAAGTTTAATAAGTTATTTGAATAAGCAGTCAAGTTTTAAGGATGAACACATTAAAGATGTTGCAAATAAGTTAGGCGTAATGTATGAACCCAAATCAAATTTTAACAGCTAAGGAAGAAAATTATGGAACAAATTAAATGCCCAAATTGTGGCGGAAACCTAGATTCTAAAGGCACAACTTGTATTTATTGCGGGGCAACTTACAAAAATCAGAATTCGCGAACAAATACAAAGTCTTATAAAGAAGCACTTGAAGAATTTCCAAAAACTTTTAATGAAACAAAAGAACATTTTGGTAAAGCCATGCAAACGATGAGAGATTTTCAAAAAATGTCAATAAAATCAATTCCAATTGGTCTTAAAATCTTTATAACGATATTTATAATTTTTGCTATCTTGTTTTTTATTCTTTCAATGTTTCTTACGTTCAGTAATTTTTAAACACATATTTTTACATAAATATTTAAGTCAGCATTTAGCTGGCTTTTTTATTCATATAAGTTTTTTTAAAGTAATATAAATAGTGCATAAAGTTAAGGAGAAATGAAATGGAAACTGTTTTAACAAAATCGGTAGATGACCCAGTAAAAGTTCCGCATACGCTACTACTAGAAAACCGCACAAAATTAAGCGTTACAGGCGTTAGTAGGGTATTTGCAGCAAATGAAAAAACAATAAGCCTAGAAATTAATGGTACAAACTTAATTATTGAAGGCACTAATATGCAAGTATCAAAACTTGATGTTAAGGTTGGTATGATAGAAGTTTTAGGCCTAATTAATGATATGAAATATGCCAATGGCGGCGCAAAATCAGCAAAAAATTTGTTAAATAGGATTTTTAAATAATGCTATATGAAACTCTAAAACAGAGCATAATTGTGATTGCAACAATTTATTTTGGCGTTTTAGGCGGAGTATTATATGAACTTAAAGTTCTATCTGCTAAACCGTTTAAAAATAAAATAATAAATATTTTGTTTGATGCAATTTTTTGCGTTTTACTCGCGTTACTATTTTTGTTTAGTGTAAATTTTACAAATTACGGCGAAATTAGACTATATATTTTAGCCAGTTTCTTTTTAGGCTTTGCGATAGAGCGAATAAGTATTGGAACAATGCTTGCAAAAGTGTTTAATTTTTTGTATAATATTTTTAGCAGATTAATTAAAAAGATTAAGTTGCCTAAAATATTATCAAAAAAGAGGGAAAAATTTAATGAGGGAGTCAACGCTAAAACTATTAGTTAAAATATTAACTGCATTTGCGGTTATTGTTTTTGTTGTACTCATCGCTCTTTTAGGTTTTCAATATGTTAGTATAAATAATTTAGAATCTCAGCAAGAATCACTAGCAAATGAACTTAACTCCTTAATAGAAACAAGAGAAAATTATGAAACAGAATATGACTATATACAAAATTATTACAATGATTACATTGAAGACTATGTTCGCGAAGTATTAGGTTGGGGGCGTGAGGGCGAAATCCAATTTCACAGTTAATAAAAAGGCATAATCTCATCGTTTACTGTCTTTCACACAAATCAGTCATTTGCGAAAGCAAACTCCTGTCTTGTGTAAAAGCCGAGCCTTGACCTTATGCCTTTTTATTAACTGTCATTTGAGTACGATTAGCAATTTTTTAACTGTGAGTTAGATACGGCGCATAATTTCATCGTTTACTGTTTTTCACACAAATCAGTCATTTGCGAAAGCAAACTCCTGTCTTGTGTAAAAGCCGAGCCTTGGCCTTATGCCTTTTTATTAACTGTCATTTGAGTACAATTAGCAATTTTTTAACTGTGTACGCTTAAATGTTTTAAAACCTTTTATACTAAAAGTTTGTGTTTGTTTAAGAAGAAGCATCTATTTTGAAGTTTTTTTTATTTTTTTGTTAATATTCTAGTCAGTTATTTAATACCCTTCGTTAGAAAGGTTATGCTGTGCTTCTCAGGGTGACATAATCTTGTCTGCTTTACTAGACTTATGAAGAATTTTAATTTTAACAAAAATAAGTATTAATCATTAACTAAAAACATTATTATTTGCATATCATAATAATGCTGGGTGTACTTATCATTTTTAATTTTTAAAAGTTTAAAAAAACTATTGACAAATAAGCAGTTTATAGTTACAATATTAAAGCAAATAAGTTCGCTTATTTTAATTTGTCGCGGGATAGAGCAGTTCGGTAGCTCGTCGGGCTCATAACCCGAAGGTCGTGTGGTTCAAATCCCACTCCCGCTACCATTTTTTTATTTGTGGCGGCGTAGCTTAGTTGGTTATAGCGTCCGGTTCATACCCGGAAGGTCGAAGGTTCGAATCCCTCCGCCGCTACCACTAAAAAACGAAGCCATTATTTTTTAAAGTAAGGTCCCATGGTCAAGAGGTTAAGACACCGCCCTTTCACGGCGGTATCAGGGGTTCGATTCCCCTTGGGACTACCACAGTCAAAAAATAGAGCGGTTAAGCTCTATTTTTTATAAAGAAACAACTAAATTTATAGGCAGTTTACTTTAAAAGCAGAATTTAACTTTTGCACATTCATTAATAAGTCAAGGGGAATCGAACCCTGAGAGGGCATTTTGAGTTTAAAAAAGTTGCCAGTGGCAAGTTTTTAACAAAATGCTACGAAGAGCTATGCTCAAGTAGGTGCAAAATTTTTAATTTTGTTTCCCCTTGGGACTACCACTAGTGTAATTTAGCACTCTAGCACTTTTTAAAAGTTGTTAGAGTGTTATTTTTTTATAAATTGTGCAAAATGTGTGCAAAAAGCATAAAATTTGTTATTTTTAAAAAACAAAAAAGCATAAACTATACGTTTTTTTATAAAAAGATATAATACCTTTTTAGCGACGCTAATACTTATTTTTTAAGACTTAAAAAGCTTGTTCAATTAGCTTTTTTTGTTAATAATATGTTTGCTTTTACACAACCAAATTATTAACAAGGGAGCTCGTCATTATGGATAAATACGGCTTAGTAAAAATACATAATCCATATGCAAAGTTTGTTAAAAGCATTTTAATTGGACTAGCATTAATTTTAACTAGTGCAGTTTCTGTTACTACTGGTTTTTTTGGACTTAATAGTTTAAATAAAAAAGAAGAAGTTATTGCCGCTTCTGGATTGTGGTCATCCTACGTTGATACTAGTTGGTTAGGCTCAGGAGGTTATTATAGCCCTTATGAAATTTGGACGGCAGAAGAACTTGCGGGATTATCTAAGCGTGTTGCTGATGGAAGCAGTTTCCAAAACACATATTTTGTTGTTAAGCAATCTATTAACTTATCTGCTCATTATTGGATTCCAATTGGAACAATGACTAGTTCGTATTCATGGCCTAGCACAACTTTTAATGCCACATGGTTTAATGGTCATTTTGATGGTGGTGGCCATATTATAAGCAATATGTTTATAAATTTACAAAATCACTACGCAGTCGGTCTATTCGGAAGTGTAGGCAATAACGAATCTCATCCGACTATAAAAAATTTTGGCGTTACTGGTCAGATACATACATATCAAAATGACGAAGGTGAAGGACGAACACGCAATTTTGCCACTAATATTGGTTCAATTGTTGGCTCGGGTTATGCGGACATTACCGATGTTTGGTCAAGTGTTAATATTTATGCCGACCATGACCTTGAGTCAAGTTTATTTTTTGGAGACAGAGCGCTTAATGTTGGTGGCATATATGGTGGATTACAGCCAATGAACGGTTATGCTCCAATGCAACCGACTATTATGCGTGCATATAATTCGGGCTATATATCAGCTTCTTCATTCAAAACTGAGGTTAGGGTGGGTGGTATACTTGGTTTTATAGAAAAACATACCCTTCCTGCAGGTTGGAACACTGCACTAATTAGGGATGTTTATTATACGGGCACTATTATCGGCTCCAACGAAGGTACTCAATATGTTCATTCGGGTGGTATAGCTGGTTATATTGTACAATATGGTACTCTTGAACAAGCATATAATATAGGTTCAGTTAGTGGAGGAACACATGTCGGCGCCATTTTGGGTAGGACAGGCAGTTATTTAACTGACACTGAGATGACAGTAAGACGCTGTTATTATAATGCAAATATTGGTAGCTATGGAGTTGGAATAGGTGGTGTCGAAGGCACACTAAGCTATTCGGCTATGAATTATATTGCGCCTAGTAATTGGTATATTCAATCAAACTTTTATAATTTATTTAATTACTCAAATTATTGGGCTATGAGTACTTATGCTTTTGCAGATGGTCGTCCTGTAATAAAAAATGTTAACAACTATGTAATAACCCTAAGCAGTAATGGAGGTTCGGCAATTTAATCTAGCATAATAGCTGCAACAAAAGGTGGTTCTTTAGGAACTCGTTTGCCAACTAATTTAACTAAATCTGGCTATATTTTTAGTGGTTGGAATACAAACTCAATTGGAACTGGCACAACTAAAACTTCAACAACAGCAGTTAATGAAAATGATATATGGTATGCAGTATGGACTAGTCCAATAAATATAACAGTAATTAGAAATTCTTCTTATGGTGGTACAGTTACCGGTTCCGGTACATACGCGCCGGAACTGTTTATGCAAACGCTGCTAGCTATACTACAAATGTATCGGCAGATTTTTATGCAGCATGGACGGTAAATAGTTACAACGTGACATATTTTTATAACGGTGGAACAGCGGGAACAACTAATCCAACAGCATGGACTTATGATGTGGCACAATACGCGTCAGCAGCGACTAGAATAGGCCATACCTTTAATGGCTGGTACGCAATAGGCACAAATATTAACTATTCAACTGCAAAATATGGCTCAACAGCCTCACCTACAATAACAATAATAAATGGAACAACAAGGGCGTGGGGTGACAGTGCAGGAGCAAGTACTTACTTTGTAAACTTGTCAAGCACAGCAGGCGGAACAGTAACACTTACTGTTCAGTGGATAGCAAATATATATACTGTTAATTATAATTATGGAGGTGGAACAGCGGGGGTAACTAATCCAACAGCATGGACTTATGATGTGGCACAATACGCGTCAGCACCGACCAGAATAGGCTATACTTTTTATGGTTGGTATGCAACAGGTACAAATATAAATTATTCAATTGCAAAA
>JAQVOQ010000074.1 GCA_028702545.1 Clostridia bacterium | reverse complement strand
AATATTGTTGATCCAATAGCTAATGCTACTGGTTTACCAAAATGGAGTATTTGGACAGGTATTATTTTAGTTGTTTGGACAGTTTATAAATGGCTTATTAACGCTTTAAAAGGTCTATTTGGCTTTGGTAAACGAAAAGAAAAGTCTAAGGGTAGGAGGTAGCGCAATGTTTAAAAAATTATCACTTACTGCACTAATTTTAATTATGGTGCTAACTTCACTGCTTGCACCTGGTGCGATTAAAAGTGTTAGTGCATATGATAGCAGAGATGAGTTTGGCGGCTTTAAGCTTTTAGATATATCTTCTATTAATGCCTTAAAAACTCGCTCTTACACTGTGTATGGCACAGGCGAAGAGAGCCATGCGTTAATAGACTTTATTGAAGCTGCAAGAATAGAAGAAGGTATGCCTTGGACATCGATAAGAGACTTTACTTTGTTTTATAAAACAAATGGAGTTACAGTTGCTTTTATAGAATTTAGAGGCATAGGGCTTTATCCATATTCTGTTGGTGGTGGCTTTGTGGAGTGGCGCTTTAATAATACTCGAGATATTGAAACCAGATACGGTTATTTTACCGATACTCTACCATCTAACTTAAGTACTTCTGCCACTTCTATTCAATATATGAGTTTTAGCGGCAGTAGATATTACTCTGAAAGTATTGGCTTTGAAATTTACAACGCTCTTGAGAGTAAACAAACTGTTTTTGATAAGGTACATGCATTAATGCAAGAAGTCTATCAAATTCAACTTATAAATACAACGCGGCCGCCTGTTTACATATCTGCTGGCAGTTTAATAGAATTGCCAACACCAACAAGAACAGGTTATAGCTTTGAGGGTTGGTACTTAAATGCAGGGCTAACTGAGCCGTTTACAGCGACTACAATGCCAGCTAGCGATCTTACGCTTTATGCTAAATGGGTTATTAATACATACACAATTAACTTTATTACAAATGGTGGCGCTGCACTGCAAGCCTTAGAGTTTGATTACAACTCTAATATCACTCTACCAACTCCTACTAAGGCAGGCTACGAGTTTAATGGTTGGTATAGCGACTTGGAGCTTACAACGAGCTTTACAGCGAGCACAATGCCAGCTAATGACCTCACGCTTTATGCAGGATGGACAGCTATAGAAGATCCGACGGGACCAGAAACAGAAGACCCAAACGAAGAGGAACCAACAAATCCAGGAACAGAAGAACCTGAAGAACCCGAGAGCTTGCTAGAGATTTTAAAACGCAAGCTTATAGATCCTTTAAATGAAAAAGTATTTAATCCACTTAATGAAATCATTTTTAAGCCAATCTATAGGTCTATAATTAAACCTTTAGCTGACTTAATGGGTGCGCCACTATGGAGCGTTTGGACAGGTTTTATATTAATAATTTATATCATTTTAAGAGTAATATTGGCAGCAATTTTTAGAAGAAAATAACCGGGCATTTAAGAGTTATTTTTAACTTTAAAAAATGCAATTAGGAGGAAATATGGCTATTTTTAAAATAAGGAATAGTGCAAGAAAAAATTATACTATTGTGGATAACTTTTGTCTACAAGACTCAAATTTAAGCTATGCAGAGACGGGCTTAATGGCTTATTTATTGCACCTACCTACTGATTGGGAGATTAACCAAAGGCACATTGAAAGCGCAAAAACTGATGGGCGCGATAAGGTGCGCAATCTCTTTAAATCTCTAATAAAAAAAGGCTATCTAGTTAAAAAAGATGCTAGGGATGAGTGCGGAAAATTTGCTGTAGAGTACGATGTTTATGAAAGACCAACACAGGTTAATTTTGAAGTTATCCACAGTCAAGTTAACCGTGACGGGTTTACCGACACGGCTCAACCGACTACGGTTAACCGCCCACAACTAAATACTAATACTAAGTTAGTTAATAATAATATTAATAATACTAACACCGCGCCCGTGTGTGAGGCTAAAACAACTAAAAGAACTAGGATTGAGTTGTTTGAAATAATCACTAAGCGCTATGCTGAGCTTTTGGCTTGGGTTATTGAACCTAAGCAGCAAGAAGTGGCAAATGAAGTTATCAACATTATGGTTGATCTAATTTACCACGCTGAGCATCAAGGCTTTTACAAAGCAAATCACAAACACTACACTAAAGAAGAAGTTGCAAAGCTTTTAGTTAAGCTTGATGATGATTCCGTTCGTAGTGTAATTAGCTCGCTAGTGTTTAATCCTAAGCCGGGAGAAATCAAAGATCGCAACCGCTACATTTTAGCTGCGCTTTTAAAGCAAGCTGAGGCTAGCTGCAAAAAAGCAACTAACGATCAGCAACTGCTAGAGCTCGATAATTACTTACCAAATTATTTAGAAGGTGGAGCGTAATATGCAAAAAACAAAACAAGAAAAGTATTTAAACCAAATACAAAAAACTAAAGAGCTTAAGCAAGAAGCTTGGCAAGAGCTAATAAGGCTTTTAGATATAAAACAAAAAGCAAAGCAACACTTGCGCTCGATCAAAGGGTTTTATCTGCATGTATTCTTCGCCCCAATCTTGAAGCTATCTATTCTGTACAACATTACAATAGTTAATTCCGGCATCAGGATGGCAAAACTAGATCACATATACTACTCTAGCAAATTAAAAAAATTGCAACAACTATTGCAATCAGATGAAAGGCGCTGCAAACAATGCGGCGTTGGCGAAAATCTTCCGGACGGAAGCGGTGGCACAGTTTGGGCCAACGAAAAGCTTTGCAGCGGATGTTTTGAAGAAAAAGAAAAAGAGAAGTTAATTACTTCCCCTTAAATCTTCCCAGATGTTCCTATCTAGCTTTCTAATGCTTCCGAATGGTTCCCTTGTAGCTAGATGTAAAACTGCATCCATTCTAGCAGTGACAATACTTTTTAAATTTACAGCTGCATCACTGCTCAATTCGTTTGCTTTTATAAAATCATCTAACTTGCCATCTAAGAACGATAACTCAAATCTAATTGAAGCTTTAATTTTATCTTCCATAATAACCTCCTATAAAACAACTAAATTTTAGCATAGAAATTAGAAATCTACAAACAAAGGTGAAAGAAAATGAAAAAAGAAAAATACATATTTACTCGAAAAATACTGCTAGATAAACACATAAAAGTTTTACAAAGCATTAAACACCTACCTATCACACTAGAAGATAAACTAAAGCACATGGGTAAAGATTACTCGCGCGGTGAAAGTTACAAAATCACATATCCAAATGGTGATGTAGAAGTTGGATTTGATATTAACGACACAGGAGTTTATGAAAAAGCTTTACCAGGGCAAAAAATTAAGCCTTATGCAGTCTATGATTATTGGGGTAACGAGGTTAAAACTAAAAAATAAAATAAGTGAGGAATTTACAAATAAAGAAAAAAAGAGGTAGGATGTCGATGAAATGCTTACGCAAAACTCGCACTGTATCCTACCTTAAGCTAAAATGCAGTCACCTGCACTTAACGTATAGTTAGTATATGCAATAAAAAACAAAAAGTCAACAATTTATGCAAAAAAAATAAAAACAAGCGAGGAAATTACAGATGAAGAAAACAACAAGACTAAAGTATGGAAAACACACACTGCAGGAGCTGATAATACCTGGTGTAAAAACCTATTATCAAATCACTAACGGGAAAAAGAAAATGGCAACTTATGCAAACGAAAAAGAAGCTACAGAAAACTTTGATCATTTAGTTATGCATGGTTCTTTAAAAAATAAAAAGCTTGGCTTAATTAATAAAAATGCATCCGAAGATGAAGAAGAGTTTAAAACTTATAGCGCACCAGATGGCCACGAAGTTATTTTAATTGATGATGAATTTGAAATTTATCAAGACGGGGAATTAATTTTAGAGGGCATAGCGCCAGCTGATGATCCTAAAAAAATATATCAAATGGTCAAACGCAGTGGACAATTAGATTAAAAGAGAGGTGAATATAATGGAATTTTGGTACAAAGGCGAATGGAAAAGGATAATAAATAAAAAAGAAGTTAATTTGCTTAAAGCATTATTAAAAAGTAAAAATTTAATTGTCGTAGTTGGTGAAGCTGGTATTGGTAAAAGCGTTTTTTGTAAAAATATGAGCACTTTAAATGAAAAAGCGGTATATTGTGAGGCTCCAAACATTGACGATTTAGATAAAGACTTTAGAGAAAAAGCTTATCAATGTATAGAGCTAAAATATACAAGGTAAAAAGCCGAGGGTAAATACACATTAAACAGTTTTAAAAACGCTCTCAGCGCGTCTTTAAAAGCCGCTATTAATAAAATAGCTAACTAATCAT
>JAQVOQ010000073.1 GCA_028702545.1 Clostridia bacterium | reverse complement strand
AAGTTAAAGATAGTTCTGATTCGCATTTTTTTTTAATGTCTATCCCATATTCTTCTTCTGCTAATTCTATCATTTTATCCTTATAATCAATCATTATTTGCTTCTGACCAACTATTCTTTCCAATTCGGCTATTCGCTTTTTTAATGCTATCAGTTCTACCGTATCACTTTGACTTTCTACTATTAACCGTTCTTTTTTGCTTTTCATATTTCCGAATTTTTCTAACCATTTGTATACATTGGTGTAACTAACCTGATATTGTTTGCAAATTTCACATACACGGGTTTGACCAGTTTCAATTTCTTGAACTTTTTTTCGCTTAAAATTTTCACTAAATGATCTTCTTCGCCTTTCGGATAACGTCAATTTTTCTGTGTTATTTTCTGTCATTTTTTTGCATTTTGCGGTCATCCTATTTCAGGCATTGACATTTTGACGGTATTAATATTTTTTATTTTGGTTGTTATAATAATCGATATAATTGTCAATTGTCGAAATTAATAGTTTGATAAATTTTTATTAATTTCATGATTTATTGGTTACTAGATTAAGATTAGTTGCTTTAATTTCGGTTGCTTTTCCTGTTTCTAAACATCTGATTTCTGCATATAAGTCGCCATTTGGATGAAGCGTGATTTGGATCATAATTTGAAGTTTTTCGTCTGTCCTCTCTTCTGTAATTTCTTTAATTATTTGACGTTTTAGTAATTGGTTTTCAGTGGCTTTTTGAGAGTTTCCATAATAAATCATACATTCTAAAATGTTTCTTGTTTCTTTAAAGCTATTAAATATGAATTTTTCAATTTTAGGTAACTTATTACCCTTTTTAATAATTGGCATGAAACAATCATCGTCGCCGTATTCATTTATTGCTCGAATGCCAATATTATAAGCAGAAATAGGGTTAAATCTATTTGCAACAGAAGTTGTAATTATTTCAGAAGTCTTGTGGGATACACTACATTCTTCTTTGGGCTTTTGAATAGAGGATTGTGGCACAGCTTTTTCAATCTTAACTTGTTTGATTGTAGTTTCAAAAACTTTTCTTTCGGCAGTTGGGTAAAAATCAACATACGAACTAATTTCATTATTCAGTTCATAGAAATCAATATCCTCATAGAAATTATTATTTTCAATATCTTCCCACGATAATTTGGTACATTCACTAACGGACTCATACAATGCGGCAACTTGTTCAAATTCATCCTTGAATGAGTCTACAATAACTTTTTCATCCGTTAAAATTATATTTTCTTTATTGTATCTTTCAGCATAATATGTCCAATTGTACGAACCAGTAATTGCATTTTTTGAGTCAATGACACAAAATTTGTGGTGCATTTGTCCAATTTCGGCTCGTGCAATACGGATAATACCACCTGCTTCAATAAGTCGATTGAAGTTAGGGGCATAATACATCCAATTTATTGCGTTGTCGAGCAAAATGAGTTCTACTTTTACACCTCGTTTTCGACAATCAAGCAATTTCTCGAATAATTCTCTACTTGTAAACCATGCCATTGCAATCAAAACTTCACTATTGGCCTCATCTAATAATCGAATGATTTTTTCTCTAATATTTTTAAAATAGGCTATTTGCATATAATCAGTTTTTACTTTACAAACTCATATAAATTGTTGTTGTAATAGATATAAAATTTCGGTTCAAAAAATCCGTTGCCAACTGAGACAATGCACAGCAAAGGATTGTTGGTAAAAATATCTTTTGATTTTGCTTGCTTCATTATTGAATCAAAATCTGTTCCGCTATACATATTACCCATTTCGGGGTGCGTGTGCCATTCCCCAATGTAGTTGATCAGACCTTGTGTTTTAGCGAAAATTTTCTTAATTTTCTTATGCACAGCGGAGTTGTTGATTGGTTGAAAAAATGTTCGTCCATTTATTATATTTTCAGCTTTGAGAATATTTGTGAGGTAAATTCGTTTCATATCTCTGCTGTAGCCGCCTAGCAAATAACCTCCAAATTCCAACGGGTAGTACATATAAGAATAATGCTCAATTTCGTCTAAACAATGCTGTGAAATGGATATTGTAAATCCCAACTCTTTCTGAATAAATGTTATAATATTGTCCTTTTCTATGCCATTATCAGTGTGAGAAAGAACAAAAGAATCAGCAGTTTCATTTTTCGAAAACGATTTGTCTATGTGTTTAATTGCTAAATTCAGCAAAGAATTAATGTCAGCAAAATTCGCTCTAAATGTTGGTGTATAGCAGCCAATGCCTTCATAATAAAGATTTTCTGTGTCGTGCTCCAACTGTTTTAGAAAGAATTTGCGTTGTTCGAAAAGGTTGTCTTTGCTATTGGTAACGCAAATCATATCTCTTGCCTCATTTGTAATGCCAAAACTAATAATAGGCTTTTTAACATCAAGCATTGAAAGACAATGAAGCAATTCATTACTTGCTGTGCAATCAAAAATAATATCTGCTTTATTCAGAAAATCATTGATTTCTTTCTTAGAGTTGTAATTGATTTCGGAATATATTTTTTTCTTGAAGCATTGAATATTTATATATGGAGAAGTTGTCGCTAATTTTTGACTTAAAGTTATTATTTTATTTTTACCGACATCTACGAATTCATAATTGCTACGACAAATATTACCGTGTTCAACAATATCATCGTCAAGTATATAAAGATCTTTTATCCCACCTCTTACTAAAATTTCTGCGAGTTCACTTCCTATTGCACCTATTCCAATTATTACTATTTTAGAATTTACAATTTTATCGCAAAATCTACCACGGCCAAAATAATTTTCGTAGTTGATATTTGCTGTTTTCATCCATTCAATTCCAAAATATGCTTCATTACCATATTGATTTATAGATAATACTTGTTCTTTTTTGTTTTTCTCGTTGGAAACTGATATAGCATTACATTTAATTTTTAACAATTCCCATTGAATAGAATTGCCGAAATAAAAACCAATTGCCAGAAAAACATCATCGGTAATATTCCAAAAATCTTGCATATAAAGTTGTTCCACTTGAATTGTTTTATTTTCATATTTGTCTTGTTCTGATGTCGTTTCTTCTTTCAATGTTTCGTCTTTGTTTTGGATTGCACATGGTCCAATCAGGCCTATGTCAAAATATTTCTCAAAAACATCGGCAAAACTATCGGGAAAAGTCAACACATCATTCAATTTTTTTAGGTCAGAAGGTAAACTACCGTCCTCCATTACGGGCGTCTTATCAGAAAACAACCAAAAAATTTTTCTTTCTGATAAATCAGAGAAATTTTTCAAAATATCAAATGAATTATTGCCTAAATATTTAGGGTATAAAACTCTATTGACTTCATAGCAATTACTTATGCCCCAACAAGTTTCTTTAAGGCGAGGTTTTTCTCCATCTTTTGTAGGCATTTCATTATAACTCAAAGTGAAATCATTGCACCTAAATGAAATGGGTGGCGACTCATGCTTTTCTCCTTTGTTTAAATATTTGTCAATCCACTCTGACAGTCGCTCCATTTCGAGATCTAGTTGTTCTCCCCTTGTTTCGCAGAATGGTGTGTTGAGGCAAAACCAACTTGATTCGTCTTTGTTTGGAATCAAATGAGCATAATTTCTTATTGAAGTTGTTGTTAGCGAAATCTTTTCGTTGGGAAATCCTAATGGAATTTTAACATCGATTTCAAGCGGGGAATTCGCTGATTTGGAAGAGATTTTGCCAACAAAGAATATTTGTTTATCAGCATCGTCTTCATTTTTCACTTCTTCGACAACAAAAGGATTTACTATTTCGTAGTTAGGTAACCACTCGAAGTAAGCATTGTAATAATTCAATAATTCATCAATATTTATAAGCATATGGTCTCGGTGCAGGTGTTGACGGCTGATTAGTTTGTTGAACCTCGATCTTTGGTTTAGAGTCTGTGGTGTTGTTTTTTGGTTCTGTGGGTTTCTTCCCAATGTACAACCCTGTTAATATTTTTTTTAAGTTTCCCATAATTTATATTTTTAAGTTCTTACTTTAACGGCTTTGTAGGTCTTGCCAAATTTTAAACCCAGTCGTTCTTTGTGAGTCGCTTCTAATGCTTATGTCTAACGATTGGTTAAAAGTAACTTTGCATTTCTGTTTAACTTAGTCATAAACTTTTTATTAAAAAAATCATCCTTAAATATCTTCTGTTTTTATTTTGCAAAAATAGTCTTTTTTTTAATTACAAACGGAAAAAGTAATTATTTTCATTTTATAACATATAGAGAGGGGGTGAATAGAATCAATTAAAAAAAAAGTGCCGAGTGCCGAGTCCCGAGTGCCGAAATCA
>JAQVOQ010000072.1 GCA_028702545.1 Clostridia bacterium | reverse complement strand
ACGAAAAAATTGCCTAATTTAAAGGTATTTAAAACAAAAAAATAGCCAAACGGCTATTTTTATTTGTTTAAAATTATCTTTTAGAGAATTGTGGTGATTTACGAGCCTTTTTAAGACCTGGTTTTTTACGTTCTTTTGCTCGTGCATCTCTTGTTAAAAATCCTGCATCTTTCAATTCTTTTTTCATATTTTCATCCATTTTAACTAAGTTTCTTGCAATTCCTAGTCTAATAGCACCTGCTTGACCATTAACTCCACCGCCATTTACTCTAACGATGATGTCTACTTTGTTAGTTAAATTAACAAGTTCAAGTGGTTGACGCACGATAAATTTAAAAGTATCAAGTGCAAAATAATCATTAATATCACGCGCATTAATTGTAATAACGCCTGTTCCATTAGGAATCATTTTAACTCTAGCAATGCTCTTTTTTCTTCTACCAACTGCGTTAAATTGTTCTGTTTTTTTAGTTGCCATAATTATCTAACTCCTTTTACAGTATAAGGTTGTGGTTGTTGTGCTTCTTGCATATGTTCAGCACCCTTGTATACGTGTAGTTTTTTACCCATTTGTTGACCTAATGAGCTTTTTGGAAGCATACCTTTAACGGCTTTTGCCATAACAACATCTGATTTTGTTGCCATCATTGTTTTATAATTAGTTTCTTTTAAATGGCCAATATAACCTGAGTGAGTACGATACATTTTTTGTGTTAGTTTATTGCCAGTTAAAACAGCTTTATCTGAATTGATAATAATTACATAGTCGCCTGTATCCACATGTGTGGTATAAGTTGGTTTGTGTTTACCTGCAAGCAACATTGCTGCAGTTGTTGCAACTCTACCAAGAGGTTTGTCTGTTGCATCTAATACATACCACTTTCTTTCCACAGTTTGAGGGTTAGCAAAATAAGTTTTCATAAATTAAATTTCCTCCAAACTTAAAAATTAAGTTTTATTGTTTTTTTTATTGTTTTTGTTTTTAACAAGTTTAAGTGTGAGGGGCAATTCACAAAAAAATTCGCTAAATTAACAAGCGTGTTAATTTTAATATATATAATGAATATTGTCAAGTACTTTTAAAGTTTTTTTACTCACAATCAATTAAAAAAGGGGTTGTTCCGCGCGCCCCTTTTTTAATCATGCAGATAAAACAGTAATCCCCAATTAATATTTAACCCACTGCACGTTAAATTAATTATAAATTATTTTTTAAATTAAAAGCAACAATTTGCATAGGGTGCAAAAGTTATTAAATACAAAATAATATTCTTTTTTGTTGTATTTTTTAGTAATTTGTCGCAAATATGGTTAATATTCAACACTTAACAAAGTTAAGCCCTTAGCTTCCACCATTTTACCTGCAAGTGCACGATTTTTACCTACTAAAATATCTTTAACTTGTATTGGCTCAATTTTTTTATAACCCGCGTCAAGTAATGTGCCAACAATAATTCGCACCATATTATATAAAAATCCACTTCCACAGATACTAACTGTTATCATATTATTGTGCTTAATTATTTCTAAAGTTTTAACTTCTCTAACAGTTGTTTTTATTGAACTTCCTTTATTCATAAATGAGCTAAAATCATGCTTTCCAATAAAAAATTTGCTCGCTTGTTGCATAAGAGAAATATCCGGCTCGTTTAATATTTGCATTGCTCTATCGTCTATTAATGGTAGCGAGTAACGGCTGACATACATATTATATCTGTACGTTTTTTGTTTTACATTATATCTTGCGTGAAAATTAGTTTCAACCTCTTTTGCGTCAATAATACTGATATCACTTGGTAAAAAATGATTTATTGCACCAGCAACTTTATAGGTTGCTATTTTGTTATCGCTATCAAAATGTGCGGTTAACGCCTCAGCATTTGCACCACCATCTAATCTTCCACTAGCAAAAATTTTAATATCCTCTTTAAAAACTTGTTTCAGCGCTTTTTCAATTTCACCTTGAATAGTAGCCTCTAAAGTATTCTTTTGAAGTTGAAAACCTTTATAGTTTTTTCCTAAATATTGAATTTTAATTAAAAATCTTCTCATAATTGTCCTTAATATGTTTTTATATTCTAATATTAGCACATAATTATATTTTAGCAAATAAAAACAAAGTTATTTAACTATAACTTATTACTATTGACTAAAAAATAAAAAAAGCTTATAATTATGTTCGTGACAAATAACCTAAAAAATAGGAGAATATATATGAAAAAAACAATGATGGATGGCAATTTAGCAGTAGCACATGTAGCTTATGCATGCAGTGAAGTTGCAACCATTTATCCTATCACCCCTTCATCAACCATGGCAGAAACCTGTGATGAATGGGCAAATGCGGGCAAATTAAACGCTCTTGATGGTACTTTAAATATTATTGAAATGCAAAGCGAGGCAGGAGCTGCAGGCGCTATGCACGGCAGTTTAGCAGGTGGAGCATTGACCACAACCTTTACTGCAAGTCAAGGACTACTTTTAATGATACCTAATATGTATAAAATGGCGGGAGAACTTTTACCCGCGGTTTTTCATGTAAGCGCTAGAACGCTTGCAACTCACGCTTTATCAATTTTTGGTGATCACTCAGATGTTATGGCAACAAGGCAAACGGGCTTTAATATGCTCGCTAGTTCTAATCCACAAGAAGCAATGGATATGGGACTTATAGCTCATATTGCAAGTTTAAAAACTAGTCTTCCCTTCTTACACTTTTTTGATGGTTTTAGAACTTCTCATCAAATAAATAATGTTGAAGAAATTAGCCTAGATACGATTAAAGAGCTTTTACCTATGGAAAAAATAGCAGAATTTAGAAAAAGAGCCCTAAATTCTGATAAACCTCATCAACAAGGCACAGCGCAAAACCCTGATATATTTTTTCAAAACCGCGAAGCTAGCAATGTTTATTACAACAAAGTAGCAAACTTAGTTCAAGAGAGTTTTGATGAGTTATATAAAAAAACAAATAGGCGTTATAATTTGTTTGATTATTATGGCGACAAAGATGCGGAAAAAGTAATAGTCGTTATGGGTAGCGCCTCAGACACAGTTGAGGAAACGATTGATTTTCTAAACAAAAAAGGCGAAAAACTAGGTTTAATAAAGGTTAGATTATATCGCCCCTTTAACATTGAAGCTTTTGCAAACTCACTTCCAAAATCGATTAAATATATAGGGGTTTTAGATAAAACAAAAGAAAGTGGTAGTGTTGGCGAACCCATATATTTAGATGTAATTTCGGCACTTGCTGAAATGAACAGAAGCAATATAAAAACAGTCGGTGGAAGATACGGACTTGGTGGAAAAGACTTTACGCCATCAATGGTAAAAGCCGTTTTTGACAATTTGAACAAAAATGCAAAAACGCATTTCACCGTTGGTATAGTTGACGATGTTACAAACACTTCTCTTGCAGTTGAAAAAAACTTTATTTTAGAGAATGACGACATTATTAGCTGCAAATTTTATGGCTTTGGGGGCGATGGCACAGTCAGTGCTAGCAAAAGTGCCATTAAAATAATTGGCGAAGCGACAAATATGCATTCACAAGGTTTTTTTGAATATGATTCTAAAAAAAGTGGTGGAGTTACAATAAGCCACTTAAGGTTTGGCAAAAGTCTAATAAAAAGCAACTATTTAGTCAATAATGCAGAAGTAATTATTTGCAACAAAACAAGTTATCTTAATAATTATGATTTAGTAAATGATTTAAAACCAAATGGCATATTTTTATTAAATTCAACTTATAACACTATTGAGGAGTTAGAAGAGCACTTGCCTACTAACTTTAAAATTAACCTTGCAAACAAAAATGCAAAATTATACAATATAAATGCTGGAAAGTTAGCATACAAGTTAGACTTAAAAAATAAAATCAACACAATTATGGAAAGTATATTTTTCTATTTAACAAACATAATTCCTTACCCTTTAGCAATAGAAAAAATGAAAGAGCAAAACGCTAAATCTTATTCAAAATTTGGTGAAATTGTAGTAGAAAATAACAATAAAGCAGTTGATATTGCAAGCAAATATTTATTAGAAATAAATTATGATAAAAATTGGAAAAACTTAACTGTAGAAGTTGACAATAACACTCAGCAAGACGCATATTATAAAGATTTTATTGCTCCAATATTAAAACTTAAAGGCAACGACTTAAAAGTAAGCAGTTTTAGTGCCGATGGAAAAGTGCCAACAGACACCTCAAAATATGAAAAAAGAGGAATAGCAGCTGAGTGCCCATTGTGGCTTGAAGGCAAATGTATTCAGTGCAATCAATGCGCTTTTGTTTGCCCCCATG
>JAQVOQ010000071.1 GCA_028702545.1 Clostridia bacterium | reverse complement strand
AAGAGCAATATAAAGCAACTGAAACTGAGATTGACGAAACCCAAAAGGAATTAATTGAATTTGCAGTACAAAAAGAATTAGAAATTGTTTATGGTTCTAACAAAAAAGCAAAAGAAACTGAATATTACAAACTCAAATACCCTGAAGATAAAGAAAAAATAATTAAACTTCTAAAGAAACACAAACTTTATGAAAAATTCATTAACATTAACTACTTAAAATTAAACTCACAAATACTTGAAGGTAATATGCCCAAAGATATAGAAAAAATACCTGCAAAAGAAAAAGATTATAGAGTAACTTTAAGCAACAATAAGAAAGAGGAATAAGAAAATGGTTGAAAAATTAATTAAGTTGAAAAGCAAGTATTACCATTACTTAGATAGAAAATCAAGGCATATTGCCTACAAATTAGCAGAAAATAAGAACGTTACAAATCTAATTCTAGATTATGCAAATGAATTGTATAAATCTGCTGACTCCTATAAATCTACATTTAGAGAAAAAAATTTTGATGCAGGATATCATGAACCAATTTCATCGGATTTTGAATTTTTAATAGCTAGAATATTGATAAATTATTCAAATATAAATGACCTTAACTGGAAAATTTATTTACGGAAGCAAACAAACAAGTGTACTCCAGATATTCGTATTGAAAAAAAAGATAAAACAATCGCAATTATTGAGATTAAAGCAAAAGCTGGGTGGATGCGTCCATTTTTTTCTAAACAAGTATATGATGAAGATAAAACAAAACACAATAATGGAACAGAATTTAATCCAAAAAAATTAGTAAAAGATGTACAAAAACAATTAATGAAATACAAAACCCATTTTAGATTATCGTCACAACAAGTGTACCTTTTACTTCCAACTATGGTGCTAGCTCACAAGAAATCCTCAAATGAATCTATAGAAGATCATCGAGTATTTTTTGCTAAAAATTCTAAATTGCCTAAAGAGAATCTAATCTTATTATCTTCAAACCCAATGCTTAGTTTAAATAAAACTAAGTTAATTCGAAAGGACTACCTTCCAACAAAAGATTTTGAAAAAATGGTAAGGTCAATTGAAAAATTATAGACTACTTTTCAGTAGTCTTCTGGTTTCATGAATGTCACCCCTTCTGCGTTTGCGATTACCCATATTTGGTTTTTTGTGATTACTCTTAGTTTGTAGTAACCATCGTCTTCTTTGTTTGGTTGATTTAATAGAGCCAATCCTTTTTGGATGATTTCTTGGTAATGGTCTTTTACTTCTTCGAATAGGTTTGAAGTGAAGATAACTGGCAATTTGTTTTTAGATAGTTCTCCTACTTTTACTAGCATGCCGTCGTCGATTGCTTGTTGTGTTGTGTATACAGAGATGGGTTCTCCGTATACTTCAGTTAAGGTGTTTTTCATTGTGTTTCACCTCTTTTGTGTTGTATGAGTTCATCGATTGTGAACGCTTTGTCAAACATTTGACGTTTATTTTTAAAATCCATTTTGAAATCACCTCCGAGTGAAAAACGAATTTTTTTCGACTGAAGGCGTCTTGCGTTTGGTTGGAGGTATTAAATCCCTTAGCAGTGGGCGACCCTGACTGCCGAGTCAAGCAACGTGTTGCCTAACAAGGCAAGACAAAGAAAAAAAGACTGGGCATTTTCAGGGGGAGGGTTTAAACCGAGAACAAACGAGACGAAAGAAGAAAAAAATATATTCACGAAGGAGGGAATTATATATAAAAAACAGATACTCTAAAAAGGTTTTTAACTAAAGAAAACCAATTGTAATATAGATAATTATGGTAAAAGATAATAATTACGATTTAGGGGATGATCAAAAAATAATCCTTTACGCAGTAGGTGCATTAGATAACACTCCCTTGAGAAGCAAAGTAAAACTTCAAAAAATATTATTTTTAGTTTCCAATTTATTTGAAAAATATGGTGAACTTTTAGACTATGAAGCTCATTTATTAGGACCTTATAGTGAAACTGTCGAGGCAGTAATTGAAGAATTAATTACTTTAGGTTTAATAAAAAAACATGAAACAAACTTTTTGTTAACTCAAAAAGGAATTGATTATTATCAAAGGCTTAAACCTAAACAAGAATTACTTACTGTACTTGAAGACTTTAAAGAATTTCTTAATGATTTACCTGATGATGAAATAATGACTTTTATCTACGTTTCATACCCTGATTACATATCTGAATCAATAAAATGGGATGAATTAAAGAAAAAAAGAATTCCTATAGCTATATCATTATTAAAAAAAGATAAAGTAAGTTTCAGCAAAGCAGTTGAAATTTCAGGGTTAAAAATGGACTCATTTGAAGATTTATTAAAATTAAGAGGGATAAAATGGCGACAATAACCCAAAAAGTCCTGGATAATACTGTAATAAGTGCAGGAATAAAAGAAATTAAAGCAATAAACCTTATTCAAGAATGTGCTAAACATTATCCTTTATCTACTGCAAAAGAAGTTTATGAAGAAACAAAATCTGGATTCAAAAAAGAAATTGTAGAAGAATGTTACAAATTAATTCAAATAAAGGATCTTTCAAACAACCAAGATTATAATTCAAAAATGTCATTCTTACAAAAACGATTTCCTCAATTACATAAAGGCGAATTATCTTCATTTCTAGTCGCATGGTTATGTTATTCAAAAAATAAAACAAAATGCATATACATAACAGATGATAATGGAATGAAAAAAGCAATCAAGAAAATAAAAGAGGACAACAACATATTTGGGGAATGGAAAAAATTATTTGGATTACATGAATCAGAATTAGATTACACAGGCACAATTGGAGTAATTTGCCACCTAAAACAAAAAGGTTTACTAACTCAAGAACAAATTGAAGGAATAGTAAAAGATTTAACCTCTCCAAATAGTACATTTCGTATTGGACAAGAACAAATAAAACTACTAAGGGGGGCTTAAATGAAATTAAAAGTAAAACTCAAAAAACTAGATGATGAATTACTCTTCAAAACATTAGACCTTAACGTAGGGGAAAAAAACATACAAACCCCCTTTAAAGCAGGTCAAAAAAAGACTCCTGCTGGAGAAATATGCGAAATTTACAAAAACTTTACTACCGAACGCTTAGAAAAAATTGAATCAGACAATGAAGAAGAAAAAAAATTAAATTCACTATTAAGAGCAGAATATTCAGATGCAATAAATCTTTGCTTTACAAACTGTACTCCTCAAAGTACCATAACTAAAAAACACATTGAAACAATGGCTGATTTAAGCTACCCTTACAGTGACATCCTTGTAACTCCTATGTGGTCAAACATAATAAAAAATGAGATTGGTGATTCGGTTAAAGACAAATTTATAAAATTAACAAATGAATATATTGAAGTTTTAGAAACATTAAATAACAAATCAATTATAGGATTAGTCCCTACAAAAATACCACGACAATTCATAGATGATATCATCAAAAACTATGCTGACAAAGGAATTGATCATTATGCCATTAATTTTGATGGTCAATCAATAGAATCTGTCCCAAGTTGGTTTAGAAAACTTAACAGAACAATAAAAGAACAAGTATCAACTGAGAAATCATTATTATATTCCATAAATTCAAATGAAGGAAAATTTGCTAAAAAAGCAGACTCGATTAGTGCAAAAGACTTCATTGGATTAGGTTATGGACTCGACATAATTGGATTAAATCACATAGCATTAAAAATGCCGTCAGAAGTATGGGCAAAAATGAAAATACAAAATACCCCTATGTCATATAGAAAATTTAATCGTGAAACATATGGGTATGAAAGAATAAATGAAACTGAACTAAAAAGAAAATTTAATGACAGAGATGGATTAAAAAAATTCAATGTGCAAGAACAATTCAAAGAAACAACAACTCTAAAAGATAAACTAAACCAAAGTAACACATTAGAAACTTACATAAAAACTAAAAAAGAAGTTAGAGAAAAAACAATTAAAAATATTAAATCAATAAGAAAAGAAACATTTAGAAAATAATTACTTAATTCCCTGCAAAGTCTCGCGTCAATCCATTACCCCATTAATTTAACGGAGGTTAGTTCTTGCTTGTTTGCAAATTTATTTGGTAACAATTGCTTAGAATGTAGTGCCTAACTTTATAGAAAGTGTTTTATAGAAGTTAGTATTTAGTTGTAGTTAGGTATACTGGATTTTTTATCCGAGTTAGTCCTTAGGATAAACGCGGAAAGCCGGAGTCGAACCGACGCTTCCTTTCGGAAACCTGCTCTCAAGGCAGGCGCATTTGACCTCTCTGCCATTTCCGCATTTAACCAATTCTTTGACTACCTTTGGTTAGT
>JAQVOQ010000070.1 GCA_028702545.1 Clostridia bacterium | reverse complement strand
GAAGCAATTGGTCATAAGGAAGCTTTTTATTATATTGTTGACATAGTAAAAGATAAAAAAGAAATTAATCAATCTATCATTAAACAAATCCACTCCTTAGTTTTAATGGACCAACCACAAGATAAAGGTGTGTATAGAAAAGTACCAGTTATTATTTCTGGTTCTTCTCACACGCCACCACAACCATATTTGATTGAAAAACAAATGGAAGATTTAATGCTTGAATTTGAAAGTTGGAAGAATGAAAAGCATGTACTAGAACAAGTTGCTTTGTTTCATCTTAAATTTGAAAGTATCCACCCATTTATTGATGGTAATGGAAGAACTGGCAGATTACTTGTAAACTTACTATTAATGCAAAACGGATATCCACCAATAAATATCAAATTTACGGATAGGAAAAAATATTATGATTGCTTTGAAAAATATCACAAAACCAACAATCCAAAAGCGATGATAGAACTTGTTAAATCTCTAGTAGAAGAACAATTAAAACAATATTTGAAAATTTTAGATAATTAATAAACGATAAAGAAGATTAAATGATGAAACAAAAAAAGGAGAATTAAATGGAAAAGATTGATGGATTTACAAAGGATATAACAAAAGAGAATATTGAGAAATTAAAGGAACTCTTTCCTGCTACGGTTAAGGAAGGAAAAATCGATGTTGAAGAATTGCAAAGATTGCTTGGCGAAGATGTTGCTTCTGGTAAAGAGCAATATTCTTTCACATGGAATGGTAAAGCAGAAGCGGAAAAACTATCACAAAAAAGAACAACCGCCACCCTTATCCCTTGTGAAAAAGAAAGCAAAAATTGGGACACAACAAAAAACCTTTATATTGAAGGCGATAATCTCGAAGTTCTTAGAGTTCTTCAAAATTCTTACAATAATCAAATCAAAATGATATACATAGATCCACCGTACAACACGGGCAACGATTTTGTTTATAAAGATGATTTTGCCGTTTTGTCGACAGAACCTACTTCGACAAAACGGCAAATATCATTAATAAACAATTTAGTTAAAATCAAATAAAAATGGTCAGATTTATTACATTTTTATGTTATATGTGCTAAAATAATATCCAAAGAGGTTTATAAATGAAAATTTCAGCAAAGGGTAGATATGCAGTGAGAATAATGGTTGATATTGCAAGAAATGAAAATGATTTTGTTTCTATTTCTACCATTGCTACAAGACAAGGCATTTCAATTAAATATACCGAAAAAATAATTGCATGTTTACTAAAAAAGGATATGCTAAAAAGTATGCGTGGAGTAAATGGTGGTTATAAACTGACTAAACAACCAAAAAATTATTCCATAAAAGAGATTTTGGAGGTTACGGGCGACACACCCAAACTTGCCACTTGTTTTGAAAAAGAATGCCCACATAAAAACAGCTGCGATACGGTTGGCTGTTGGACAACTTTAACAAACTTAATTAATGATTTTTTAAAAAATGTTACGCTGCAAGATTTGATAGATAAAACATACAAATAAAAAGATTTTGCAAAATTGTTGACAATACCTCTTTTTTATTTTACAATATAACCCTACCAAACTGGTAGGAATTAAAAGGAGATGTTTTTGTGATATATTTAGATAATGCGGGAACAACAAAAGTTTCCAAAAATGTAATAAAAGCGATGTTGCCTTATTTTGATGATGTTTATGGTAATGCGAGTAGTTTGCACACAATGGGACAAATTGCAAAAGAAGCATTAGACAAGGCAAGAGAAGATGTGGCAAAAAGTATAAACGCCGAGCCGAATGAGATTTATTTCACATCGGGCGGAAGCGAAAGTGATAATTGGGCAATAATGAGTGTGGCGTTAAATGGGCTGAAAAAGGGGAAAAAACATATAATTACCTCTTCATTTGAACATCATGCAGTTTTAGACACCTTAAACAAATTGGAAAAGCAAGGTTTTGAGATAACTTATTTACCTGTTTATAAAAATGGGATAATAAAAATTGAAGACTTAAAAAATGCTATTAAGGAAGATACTTGTTTGGTTTCCATTATGATGGCAAATAATGAAATTGGAACAATTCAACCAATTAAAGAAATTGGAACAACTTGCCGAGAAAAGGGCATATTTTTTCACACAGATGCCGTGCAAGCGGTTGGGCATATTAATGTTGATGTGAAAGAAATGAATGTCGACTTGCTATCAATTTCAGGGCATAAATTTCACGGTCCAAAAGGTGTGGGTGTTTTATATGCTAAAAAAGGAATACCTCTACAAAACTTGATTGAAGGAGGCTCGCAAGAAAACGGAAAGAGAGCAGGGACGGAAAATATTGCTTCAATTGTTGGGCTAAGCGTTGCGTTAAAAGAAGCAGTTAATGAAATGAATAAAATAGCAAAAAGAGAAAAGACATTAAGGGACAAACTGTTTGAAGAGTTGAAAAAAATTCCACACAGCGTGATTAATGGCGACAAAGAACAAAGATTGCCTAATAATTTTAATATGAGTTTTGAGGGAATTGAGGGGGAAAGCCTATTGTTACTTTTAAACGATTATGGAATATGTGTGTCAAGTGGCAGTGCGTGCACGTCAAAATCCCTACACCCATCTCATGTTCTTTTGGCAATTGGTTTGCCACATGAAATTGCCCACGGTTCTTTGCGTTTAACCCTTTCAAAATACACAACGGAAAAGGAAATTGACGAAACGATTAAAACTGTGCCATTGGTTGTTGATTATTTAAGGAAAATGTCACCATATTGGGACAAGTTGGAAAAAGGAGAAATAAAACATGTTATATAGTGAAAAAGTAATGGACCATTTCAGACACCCAAGAAATTTGGGAGAAATGAAAAACCCAGACGGAATTGGAGAGGTTGGCAACCCTGTTTGTGGAGATATTATGAGAATGTATATTAAAGTGAGCAGTGACATTATCACAGATGTCAAATTTATGACTTTTGGTTGTGGCAGTGCAATTGCAACAAGTTCGATTGCAACTGAAATGATTAAAGGTCAACCAATAGATAAGGCTTTGGAGTTGACAAACAAGGCAGTTGTTGAAGCATTAGGGGGCTTGCCATCACACAAAATTCATTGTTCAGTATTGGCTGAAGAAGCGGTTAAGGCGAGCATAAAAAATTATTTTGATAAGCATAATATTAAGTATGATAAAGCAAAATATAAACTTGAAGAATGCCCTTGCATATATGAACACGAAAAAAAAGAATGCAAAAAATAGATTAACAAATAAAAAGATGATTAAGCTTACGAATATAAAAAAAGAAAAGGCTTTTGATGGCAAAATAATAGTTTTTTATAATGAAAACTATGACACTATATTGTTAAATAGATTAAAATGCAATGAAAAAGAAGATGCAATAACTCTATAATAATTATTTGTTAAATTAAATTAAATGTTTTAGTAAATTTTATAAAAAATAACTTATTAGAAAATATATAAAATAAATAGTACTGCAATTTACTGCAAATGGGAAAGATTGATAAAGAAAGTGGTTGAAATATACCACTTATTTTCTTTCTTATAATCCAAAATAACAACACATTATGATAGTTGCAATAGGTTGCAAATGTATGCAACGCACTCCGTTTTAGGCAAATTTAGACCGATTTAGAACGAAAATTAAAGTTATTTGACTGGAAGTTTTAACAGAACTTTCAGTCTTTTTTTATTACTATTGCTTACCTAATTTTTGGTTGCAAATGTGAGAAAAAATACAGCAAATATTTTTTGTGAGATTTTGGGCAAAAAATAAAACTCGTAGAAGTGCCTAAATTAAAGGACTTTACGAGTTTTTAAATGGAGCTACTGGTGAGAATTGGACTCACGACCCCGTCCTTACCAAACTAACCAGCCTAACGGAAAGGGTAAAACACCATTCGCCAAACGCCCCATATTTACAAGCATTTTAGCACCATTATTTAATATCTGCAACCAATTCCAAATCAAATATAATGCAATTTAATGCAATTGAAGTTTTTAAAGCAAATTTAAACGTTTTTTAAATTTTTCTCTGGACTAATAAACAGTTATCGAGTAATTGTTTTGATAGGAGGCAATATATGAAATTCAATGTGTACTATGGTCGAGGTTTCGATGAAACTGACAACAAAGAATTATTGGCGAGTTTTACAGCAATAGATGATGCTGAAAACTTTGTAAAGAAAGACATAAAAGAAAATCATCCACAAAGCGGTTATTTAAGAACAACTCATATATCAGAAACATGCAGATGGTATGATTATGGAAGCCACACAAAATTCTATTTAATAAAAGGAGAATGATTTAACATATTTAGAATATCTGAAACCAAACTAAACTTAAAAGTAATG
>JAQVOQ010000069.1 GCA_028702545.1 Clostridia bacterium | reverse complement strand
TAAGTGCAACTGTTCCGCCGGGTTTTAAACCTATATAAAATGATGTTGTTAGCCCTATTATAAGCGATGTTACCGAAAATGCAACGGCTATTAAAAGAGTATTTTTATAACTTTTAGCAATTTGCAATGAAATTGCCGTTGGAATTACCATAATAGAAGAAACTATTAAAGCTCCTATTATTTTAGCAGCAAGTGCCACCATGATAGCTGTCAACAAAGACAATATAAAATTAACGGCTTTAACGGGTACTCCTGCTAACTTGGCACTGTTTTCATTATAAGAAATAAACATAAGTTCTTTATAAAAAATTATAAAAAATGCTATTATTGCTATAAATAGTCCAACAGCTAAATAAACTTCCAAAGAGGTTATTGAAATAATAGAGCCAAACAAATATGAATTAAAATTATTTGCAGGAACAAAAGAAGAAAGTAATCCCGACAATGCAATGCCTGCACTCATTACAATAGCAAGTGAAATCTCAGTATATTTAGGAAACTTTTTGCGAATTACTTCAATAAACAAAGTAGCAAGAATAGTAATAGCAATCGCGCCCCAAATTGGATTATAGCCCGCTATTAAGCCAATGGCAACACCTGCTAGTGCGGTATGTGACAATGAGTCGCCTATCATAGAAAGCCTTTTAAAAACCAATACGCTACCTATTAAAGGCATTATAATAGCAAGCAATATGCCTACTAAAAAAGCAACTCTCATAAATTCGTAATTAAACATTTTTTACAATTTCCTTCATAGTCTTATTTTTTATTTCATAAATTTTTTCGCACTCAGAAAGCACATATATATCGTGCGAAACCATAATAATGGTTTTATTGTGTTCTTTATTTAATTTGTGCAATAGGTCAATAAACTTACTTTCTGACTCTTGGTCGATTCCTGATGTCGGCTCATCTAAAATAAGTAAATCCGGATTAGAAACAAGTGCTTTTGCTATCATAACCCTCTGTTGCTCGCCACCTGATAACATAGATATTTGTTTTTTTTCATATCCTTCAAGTCCCACCAATTTTAATACATCCAAAACCAAAGTTTTGTGCTCAATATTGGAAAACTTTAAAAAGCCAATTTTAGCATATAACCCTAGCATAACTGTCTCATATACATTGGTAGGAAACGATATGTCAGAATTTATTGTAAGTTGTTCTATGTAACTTATTTTTGTTTTAGGAGCAAAAACAATTCTTCCACAAACAGGCTGAATAATTCCTAATATTAGTTTTAAAAGAGTCGTTTTTCCGCTACCATTTTTGCCAACAATGCCTACAAAGTCACCTTCTTCAATATCTAAACGCACCTCTTCTAAAACTAGATGAGATGCATATTTATAACATATGTTTTCTACTGTAAGTATTTTTTTCATTTTTTTCTTCCTTTTAACTAAGTGCCTTGATTAATGCCACTAAATTTTGTGCCATAATAGACAAATAATCCTCGCCCGCATCAATTTGAGCCTTTGATAAACCCTGTACTGTGCTAAGCATATCTACACTTGCACCTGTTTCGTTTGCAATCGCAACTGCAATGCTTGAATTTATTGATTCTTGATAAAACACTGTCGTAATATTATTGTCGTTAATAAAATCAATAATATCTGCGACTGTTGCTGGATCTGCCTCGCCGTCTGTCTCTAGCCCACCGATTGCCATTTGTGTTAAGCCGTAATCTCTTGCAATGTAACCAAACGCTTTATGCGACACAATAAAAGTTGTGCTTGTAAAACTTGTTACTGCTTGTTCATATTGATAATCTAGTCCATCAAATAAAATTGCATACTTTGCATAGTTATTTTCATAAACTTGAGCGTTATCAGAATTTAAACTTACTACTTCATTTTTAATGTTCTCCATCATAATTTTAGCGTTTTTAATTGAAGTCCATGTATGTGGGTCTTCCCTAGTTGAACCTAGTTCTATTTCAATATCTATTGCAGCAATATTATAACTCGCCACCAAAATTTTGCTTAAAATATTAGCAGATAAATCATCAGCCCAATGTTCCATATCAAGTCCGTTAATAATTATAAGGTCTGCCGTCTCTAAACCTACCATTTGTTTTGGAGTTAACTCATAGTGATGAGCATCTTCTCCCACTGGCACTAAGTTTATGACCTCTGCACTGTTTCCAACTACTTTTTTTGTTAAATCGTATATTGGATAAAAACTTGTGTAAATTTTTAACTCACCTTCTTCGGAGCCAGTTGTAGTGCATCCCGATAAACATAGTCCCCCAAAAGTTATAACTAACAATAGCATAATTGCTATAATATTTTTTTTCATTTATTAATTTCTCCCGATTTCTTGTTTTTAAATGCGAATGATTTGCATTTGCATTTGAATTTTAGCATTTATTATTTATTTTGTCAACATAAAAATTGACTTTTAGTATTAAAATAGTATAATATTAATTAGAGGAAATAAAATGAGTAAAATTTTAAATGATGCTAATTTAAAAAATACTAAAGCTAGAGAAATAATTTTAGAGGTTATCAAGAAAACCTCACTACCTATTAGAGCTGAAGATATTTATAAATTAGCAAATAAAAAAATTGCAATTAATTTGTCTACTGTTTATAGAACACTTGCAACGCTTTTAGAAAAAGGAATTTTAACTAGGCAAGTTATGCATGATAAAAAAGCATATTATCAAATAAGTACTTTGGCACATAAGCATATTTTAGTGTGTGAGATTTGCCATAGTCAAACACCTATTGAAGATTGTCCTATGCATCACTTGGAGGATAAAATTAAAGCTGATACTGGTTTTGATATTAAAGATCATAGTTTAGAAATAATTGGTATTTGCTGTAAATGCCAAGAAAAATTAAAAAACAATAATAAATAATGAAAAAAAACGGTAATATATTACCGTTTTTTATTTTTATAAATATTAAGGTTGCATTGCGCCAAATAATACAAGCCAAGCAAGCATTGTTTTAGCAAACAAACTTAGTATTATATAGGCTATAAAGTAAATTCTAATAAGAAGTATTTGTATTACAAGTGCGGAAATCAAGCAAGCTATAAAAATGGCAAAAAACAACAAGTCTACTGCCACAATAATACAGTTAGAAAAGAAGATATTGAAAAACATGTAATTAAACAAGTTAAAAAAATTATATTTAATGAAAGAATAATAAGTGATATGCTTGAAGAATATTACACATATGCAAAAGAGGCTTCTATTAACACCTCTTTAGTTGAAATGCTAGAAAACAAAGTTAAAGATATTGAAAATCAAATGAATAACATTGTTGGTGTAATATCAGCTGGACATTCAAATCAGTTACTACTAAAAAAATTAGATGACCTAACACAAGAAAAGAAATTAACGATGGAAACTTTAAGTAAAGAACAATCAGGTGGTAAATACGACTTCCCTACTAGAGAAGAAATTTTAAAAGTTTACAAAAAAGCTAAAAATATATTAGACAATGGAAGCTTTGAAGAAAGAAAAAAGATGCTACAAAACTTTATTAATAAGATATATGTTTACAAAGACAGAGTAGATATCTATTTAAACTTAGTGCCAATGATGCTAATTGGTTATATTAATGTAGAAATAAACCACCGAGAAGTAATGACACTTAACGATTTTATGGTTAAAGATACGCTAGAAGATGAAACACACAAAAAAGAGAAAGATTTTACTCTATCTCTTAGTGTTTCGACCAATCATTCTTTTATGGGCGAAAATATTAATGGCTCAGGTAGATTTTTTATCCCCTTTAACAAAACAAGTAGTAATTTTGCAAGAATTGTAAGCAAAAGACATATTATAGGTAGTTTTAAGAAAAATGAACAACCTGAAACCTATAAGGAATTATTATGTAAACTATTTGTTATAAGATTTGTAATAGATAAAGAAGAATTAATAAATCTGAAATATGTAAAGAAAAGCTGCAAAGCATATATTAAAATATAAGGAAGATAAAATAATGAAAATAAAAATTATAGATAATAAAGACATTATAGTAAAAACACACAAATCACCTACTCATCAAAAAAATTATATACCTATACCACCCACTAGAAAATCATATACGGATGAATTGATGAGTAAAAAGAATTATTTCGCATTACTACATAAATTTTGTGAAAAATTATGAAGTTATAAAATAAAATATTCTAATTGTCAATTTGTAACATTAACATATGATCATAATGTTAACTATAAACAACTTGGAATCGATTATATGAATTTTTTAAAGAGAGTCAATAAAGCCTTTGGCAAAGTTCAATATATACGATTCTTTGAGGTGCAAAAAACGTCTAAAAGATTTCATATACACATGATAGTTATATTTAAAGATAATAAGTTACCTATAACTCAGGAATGGCT
>JAQVOQ010000068.1 GCA_028702545.1 Clostridia bacterium | reverse complement strand
TTTTATCAACGGGTAGCCAAGGAGAGCCTTTTAGTGCTTTAACTAGAATGGCAGCAGGCAACTTTAAAGGTGTTACATTAGGCACTAACGACGCTATTATTATTTCTGCATCTGCAATCCCAGGCAACGAAAAAGCTGTGTTTGGAGTTATAAATAACCTTTATAAACAAGGTTGTGAAGTAATTTATGACGCACTTACAGAAGTGCACGTATCAGGCCACGCTAAGCGTGAGGAATTAAAATTAATTCACGCATTAGTTAAACCAAAATTCTTTGTGCCAGCACATGGTGAATATCGTATGCTTAAAAAACACATTGAACTAGCGGTAAGCTTGGGTATTGAAGAGCGTCACACGCTAATACCAGAAATTGGAATGATAATTGAATTGACAAAAACTTCTCTAAAACCAAACGGAACGGTAACTTCAGGCAGAAGACTTATGGACGGCTTAGGCTTTGGCGAGATGGAAAGTATAGTATTAAGAGATAGAAAACAACTAGCAGAAGATGGTTTATGCATCGTTATGTTAGGCATAAACAAAGCGAGCGGCGAACTAGCAAGTGGACCAGATATTATTACAAGAGGACTATGTATGCTAACGAAAATAGCATAACGCAAGATGCAAGAAAAGTTGTACTAGACACTATTACCGACTTAATGTTGCAAGAGAGTGAGTGGAGCATAGTTAAAGAGGCTGTAAGGCGTAACTTGAGCAATTATTTTGACAAAAAAACCAAAAGAAGACCAATGGTACTAACATTTATTTTGGAGAGTTAAATTGGAAGAATTTAAAGTAAACAGCAAATTATTAGAAGTGTTAAACAATGAGGGAGTATGTAAAACCTTAGCTATGCAAAAATATGCTAAGGAAAACATCATTCCCGTTTTGCGCCCTAATACTGCAAGTTTGCTAATTAGTTTAATTCGTACTGCTAAACCTAAAATAATTTTAGAAATCGGCACAGCTATTGGATATTCTGGCACATTAATGCTAGAAAATTCTGATGCAAATGTCGTTTTACACACGATTGAAAAAGATGAAAATAATGCAGAAATTGCAAAAGAAAACTTTGAAAAGTTAGGATTAGCAAGTAATGTTAAAATTTTTAAAGGCGATGCGATAGATATTTTAGCAAAGTTAAAAGAGCCGTATGATTTTATATTTTTAGATGGACCAAAAGGTCAATACATCAAATATTTACCTCATTTAATTAGATTGTTAAAAACTGGTGGAGTTTTGTTTAGCGACAATGTGCTTTATAGGGGTATGGTTTTTAGCGGACAATTTATACCAGCAAAAAAACGAGCGATTGTAAACAATTTGCAAAAGTTTTTGGAAGAAATCAGTACTAATGCTTGCCTTAAAACTCAAATTATTGACCTAGAAGACGGCATAAGCATAAGCATAAAAGGATAAATTATGAAAAAGTTTGAACTACTAGCTCCGGCGGGCGATAAAAACAAATTAAGTACAGCATTTTTGTATGGAGCGGATGCTGCATATTTTGCGGGCAAACGCTTTGGATTAAGAGCATATGCGGGCAATTTTAATGAAGATGAATTAAAAGAGCAAATTGAATACGCGCACAGTTTAGGCAAAAAAGCTTACATAACACTAAATATTTTGGCTCATAACCTAGATTTTAATGGTTTAAAAGAATATGTTGAATATTTAGTAGAAGTAAAAGCCGATGCAGTTATTGTGGCCGACCTTGGAATTGCAGGTTTTGTTAAAGAATATGCACCAAACCTTGATTTGCACATAAGTACACAAGCGAATATTACAAACAAATACGCGGCAAAAGCTTTTGTTGATATGGGCGCTAAAAGGTTAATTTTAGCAAGGGAATTGAGTTTAAAAGAAATTAAAGAGATAAGAGATTATTTGCCCGAGCATATTGAGCTTGAAACTTTTGTGCACGGCGCTATGTGTATGGCTTATTCTGGCAGATGTTTACTAAGCAACTATTTGACGGGTAGGGATGCTAACCGCGGAGCCTGCGCTCAACCTTGCAGATGGGAATATACTATTACCGAAAAAAGCCGAAAAAACGAGCAATACGAAATAGTTGAAGATGAGCGTGGCACTTTTATTTTAAATAGTAAAGACTTAAATGTTATAGAACATTTGCACGAGCTTGCAAAAGTTGGCATAACGAGTTTTAAAATAGAAGGCAGAATGAAGAGTGAATATTATGTTGCAACGGTTGTGAACGCTTACAAAAGGGCAATTGATATGTTAGAAAAAGATGCCGAAAGTTATAAAGTATCTGATGAAATTGTTGAAGAGTTAAATAAGGCGAGCCACAGAAGTTATACGACAGGTTTTTATTTTGGAGGCGAAAAGAGAAATAATATAGAAAGCGCGTCGCCAATAGCCACTCATCAATTTGTTGCTGTAGTGTTAGAAGACGCTAAAGATGGCTACGCTTTTGTTGAACAACGCAATAAGTTTGAAATAGGCGAAACGCTAGAAGTGTTGTCGCCAAGCGAAAATTTTAATAAAAAAATAGTTGTAACTAGCATTTTAAGTGAAGATAAAGAGAATGTAACAGTAGCCAATTTAGTGCAACACAAGTTATATATCAAAACAAACTTAAATCTAAAAGCAGGCGATATGCTTAGGAAGGAAAGTTTGACTATTAGTGAATAGCATTTGTTAAATTTACGAGGTTATGTTAAAATATTATAATTAAAATTTTATTTAAAAATGACTTATTACATAGGTTATAGGCTATTTTTAAATTGTTAGGAGTAAATAATGGATGAAGAAAAAAAGCTAGAGAGAAAAGAGGAAATAAGCGAGGCTTTAGACAAAATATCTAGTCAAGAGCATGCTCAAATTCTATTAAACAAGTATTCTTCACGACTAAAAGAAGTTAAAGCTATTTTAGATAAAACAAAAACTGAGGACGAAAAGATAAGTTTTGCTGAATATATTGATTATTGCGAATGTGTTATGGATGAGATATGTGAAAAATATCCTTTAGTTATAAGGGATACTACAAATAAAGAAGAAGATTAACACAGTTAATTTAATAACAAAAAATAAAAGACTAAAATATTTTTAGTCTTTTTTGTTGTGGTCAAGCAAAATTAAAGAAAGTAGGTCATATATTACTCACACTAAGAAAAAAGGCGGATAATATATGATTTTAGAAAGTTTTGTCACTTTTGTTAGTAAAATAATGTTTTTTACTGGCTATGTAAATAACGCCACTTGCTTTCCAAAACCTCTAACTCCCGAGGAGGAAAAAGAATGCATAAAACTTTTTAAAGAAGGCGATGAACTAGCAAAAGAGAGACTTATTAATCATAACTTAAGGTTAGTTGCTCATATTGTTAAAAAATACTCAAATGCAGGCGAGGCAGATGATTTAATATCGGTGGGTGTAATAGGATTAATTAAAGCTATCAACACTTATAGAGATGACAAGGGCACACAACTTTCCACTTATGCGTCAAGGTGCATAGAAAATGAAATCTTAATGCTACTTCGGGTGAATAAAAAGCACAATAGCGTATTTAGTTTGGAAGAAAAACTAGGTCACGACACTGAGGGCAATGAAATAACACTTTTAGATACTATAGGTTTTGATGAAGAAGATGTGCTAGAAAAAGTAGAAAACAAAGTAGTAAGCGAGCAACTAGTCAAAAAAATGAAAAAAATATTATCTAAGCGTGAATTTAAAATAATATGTATGCGCTACGGCGTGTTTGGCACTCCTGCACTTACTCAAAGAGAAGTTGCAAAAAGGCTAGGTATAAGCAGGTCTTACATAAGCAGATTAGAAAATAAAGCTTTGCAAATTGTTGAAAAACATTTAGACAAAAAAGATTATTATGATAATTAAATTAATAAATAAAAGAAAACAGCCCAAATAAACAAAATTATTTTTTGGTTTATATTTCCACTTGCAAAATTATCGTTTGTTTGCTACAATAAGTCCGTTAGTTAACCAGATGGTCGCGGCAGGGAAACCTGACGAGGAAAGTCCGAGCTCCAAAGGACAGGGTGCTGGGTAACCCCCAGTGAAGGCGACTTTAAGGAAAGTGCAACAGAGATATACCGCTAATCGCTAGCTGAGAGGCCAGTAGAAGTAAGGATGGAAAAGTGAGGTAAGAGCTCACTAGGGCTTTTGGTGACTTAAGCCTTATGTAAACCCCACTTGGTGCAAGGTAAAAAGGGCAAATGTGGCTGTCCGCTACGCTCTATACACCGCTTGAATGTGTTGGTAACAATATGTCTAGATAGATGACCGTCTAATACAAAACTCGGCTTATAGGTTAAGTAACAACATCAATACGGTGCGGTAAATTCCGCATCTTTTTGTTTTAAACGAGCGGCATTTTGCAAATCTTATCGTTAACTGTCTTTCCACCCAAAAAGTCATTTAGGAAAAAACT
>JAQVOQ010000067.1 GCA_028702545.1 Clostridia bacterium | reverse complement strand
AACCCTTTGGGGATTTTGTAACGGCACTGAAGCGGGAGTGTTGCACCTACCCGCTAAAGGCATAAATTTATAATTATATAATCATGAATACAAAAAAGCCAGAAGAAAAAATGTACAAACTAATTGAAAAATTAGACAATTTAGAAGCAGTATTAATTCAACAAAAAACAGTATTAACTTTAAACGAGGTGGCTAACTACACAGGATTATCAAAAAGTTATCTGTATCATCTCACCTCCACCGGAGGCATTCCTTGTTACAAACCCACCGGAAAAATCATCTATTTTAATAAAAACGAGATAGATAAATGGTTGTTATCCAACAGAAAGTCAACAAGGGCAGAAATTGAAGCGCAGGCAACAAGCTATATTCTAACAGTTAAAAGTGGAGGTGTGAAATGATACTAACAGATTATTATAAATTAACCCTTCTTAAGGATGTAGGCAAAAGTAAAGCCATAATGTATGTTATATTATCAATATATAAATATATAAACAGCATTTACTTTCAATTGATTCCATTCACGAACAATTGGCTGTGTTTGTTTTCAATAATTGCTGTTTGCTTAAAGTTTCTTATAAATAAAACAATCAAATTATTATATCGAATAAGTAAAAATATATTCATAAATACCTAAACAGAATTTCATATGAAAATTATAGACAAAACAATCATCGGGAAAGGAGATGTTAAAGGAATAACATTTACCCGAATTGAAGAAGCAGAAAACGGGTATATCTACAAAAGGAGTGATGACCTTTTTGAAGTTTTTGAAAAACGAACGCAAAAAGAAATGACTACGAATATAAACGGTCAAGAAATATACTTTGAAGAAAAAGAACTTTATCCTAACTCAAACGCATTCGGAATATGGGCGTGGGAATGCACAACGTTAGCAAACGCCCAAATTCGCCTTATGGGAATGCAAAAACACGAACGTTCTCCCAAAAGTAGTATCAATATACCTCTTCAAAGAGATAATGCGAAAATTGTTGATACGTGTACACGAAAATCAACCTCTATGATTTTCTCCTTAACAACAGAACCCATTTTAACGTGTGAACAAATAGAAAGAGGGGAGGTTGAATAATGAAAGTAACAGGATACGAATTGAGCCGTGCATGGTTTGACTTTTCTTTTGAGAACCGCGAAAAAATCAAACCTATTCATGCAGCCTTATATATGTTTTGTATTGAACTTTGCAACCGACTCGGATGGAAGGAAAAATTTGGGCTTCCGACAACTATGGCAATGGAAGCAATAGGAATAAATTCATATAATACGTATATAAAAACTTTAAATGATTTAATTGAATTTGGTTTTATTAAAATGGTTACCGTTTCAAAAAATCAATATAGTAGCAATATAATTGCTCTATCAAATTTTGACAAAGCACTTGACAAAGCACTTGACAAAGCAAGTATAAAGCACGTAACAAAGCAAGGTGAAAGCACGGTACAAAGCAATAGTAGTATAATAAAACAAATAAACATAGAACAAATAAACATAGAACAAATAAACCAATTAAAAAAAGTTATTAGGGATTACGAATCAAAAAACGGATTTGATTTATCATTTATCGATACTCAATTTTTACCTATTATTCAACAATGGTTAGAATATAAATCTGACAAAGGTGAAAAGTATAAAAGTCAATCTTCAATAAATACACTGTATAAACATTTACTTAAATATTCAAACTACAATCCTACCACTGCCGAAAAGATAGTTGAGCTATCAATGGCTAATAATTGGTCAGGAATTTTTGAGCTAAAAACAAACAACCAACAATCAACACCAACTTCAATGAAATTATTACATAATAAAATAAGCTAATCATGGAATTAATTAAAATACCACCGCATAATTTAGAATCTGAACGGGCTGTATTGGGTAGTCTTATATTAAGCAGTGAACTATTAACCGACGTCATTAAATACATTGACCGAGCCGATTACTTTTACGACACGAAGCATGCCGTTGTTTATTCTGCAATTTTATCACTTAATAAAAAGAACAATCCGATAGATTTAATTTCACTATTTAAGGAATTAAAAGAGGAAAGTCAAATTGATGGTATAGGTGGAGCACCATTTTTAAACAGCCTAACAAATAGAATTATTTACGAACAAGCGAACCTTGAATATCACGCTTTGATGATTAAACAAGACTATATTAAACGGCAAATTATTTTAAAAAGCACGGCTTTAATAGAGGAGGCTTACAATATAGATTTAGACGATGCTTTGCGTGTAATGAACAGAAACTTAGACGAAATACACACTTTAACGGAAGGCAAAGTGCAGACGCAGACCGTTGGGGAAATAGCAAACGATTGTTTGTCGCAACTTGAAACCCGCTGCAATAACTTTAAAAACGGAATATTGAACGGCATACCTACAAACTCAAAACAATTAGATAATCTTTTAGGTGGTTTGAAAAAAGGTTTGTACATATTAGCAGGACGTCCCGGAATGAAAAAGACCGCACAAGCTTTATGTATGGCAAAGGCAGCCGCAAAGAACGGATTCAAATCAGCGTTTTTTTCACTTGAAATGGATGCTCTCAGTTTAACCGATAGAGTGATATTGAGCGAAACGGAAATGTTTATTGATTCGGTACGATACGCAAACGGGAACTTAATCAAACACGAAAAAGATGCCGTTGTAAGTGCAGCGATACAAATAAGAGATTACGAAATTTATTTAGACCCGAATCCCGTTGTTGATGTTTATTATATCGGCTCAACACTTCGCAGAATGGTAAGGCGTGGCGAATGTGATGTTGCTTTTATAGATTATTTGCAATTAGTAGATACAGAAAAAGTCCGCAATGAAAATCGAGAACGTGAAATTGCGAAGGTAACACGGTATTTAAAATTATTAAGCAAAGAATTAAGCATTCCGATTGTTTTATTGGCACAATTAAGCCGAAAGGTTGAGGAAAGAGGGAATGGATGCCGTCCTCAATTATCAGATTTAAGGGAAAGTGGAGCAATTGAACAGGATGCTGACGTTGTGATGTTTGTTTATAGACCCGAAAAGTATGGAATAATTATTGATGAAAACGGGCAAAGCACAAAAGATATGCTTGTTTTGATAGTTGACAAACATAGAAACGGAATGATTGGAGATGTGCTTTGTAAATCGTACCCTTCTCCTTATAATATTATTGATGCAAACAGTATTAAAACAACCGAATATCAACAAGATGAAACGATATCCAAAGTATAGATAACTGATATTATAAATCCCCTAAAAGTTTTATAAAAACATAAAGTAAAACAGCACTTTATTTAAATAAATCGGAAGCATTATCATCTGCCTCTAATTTTGATTTAATTTTTTCTGCATCTAATTGAGAAATTAAATCATCAATCTCCTTAGGGTCGGAAAATACCCAATATATCGTTTCATCAATGTATTCATTTGAAGAAGAAGTTGCTTCTTCAACAATTGAAACGGCATATGTGCCATCCTTTAAAATCATAAATGCCGGAATTAGTGTATGGTAAAAAGAAAAATACCATTCAGTAAAAAACCAACATATTGATGTAGGAGGAAAATTAATATCCATTTTCTTACTCATTTCAGTCACATTATTTTCTTTTGCCACTTTTGACCACTCCTCAAATTTTGTTTTCATTTGAAGCAATGATTGAGTGAATTCTTTAAGTTCATCACTTTCCACAAAAAGCATTGCTTTTGTTGATTGACTTCCTCCATGTACTTGAATATAAAGGGTAAATTTTCCATCTTTAATTTCACTTGCCTCAATATCATAAGATTGATTAAAATAACTTAAATAATATTTTCCAACTACTTTCTCTCCATAAACCGTTGTGCAAAGTATAGAAACAAATAGGATTAAGACAATTTTTTTCATTTTTTATTGATTTTAATATATTAGTAATAAGGTGTACTTTATTTATTTTGCAAATATAAACATTTTTAATATAAATTTTTTAATATTTTTTAACATCTGAATTTACAAATAACACAATCTATAATAATGTGATATTCCTTTTTTTTACTATTGTTTTACATTCATCCCTCCCGTTTTTTATATTTATCTATGTAAAACTTATGTGGAGGTTTTTGGAAGGTATATGTGTCTATGCTTCCAAATTATGCAAAATTATAAACCCCCACAAAGATTTTTTTAACAAATTGCATTTGCTTTTAAAAAGTGATACTTTTGCATTGTTATAAATTTTAAAAAAAAATAGCATCAAATTAGCAACAAAATTAAACTAAACAACAGCAAATAATAGCATGTAAAAATAAATTAAAAAAATAAATAAGAAACATTAACAAACATATACAACTAAAAGAAAATTAGTGCAATTTTGCACTTCAAAATAAATTAAGTAGTATGCGAAAATTAGCAGTTGTTGCCTTTGGCGGAAACGCTTTATTAAGGGC
>JAQVOQ010000066.1 GCA_028702545.1 Clostridia bacterium | reverse complement strand
TTAATAGGCCAATGACAACCTCGCCATATTTCGCTCCCTGATTTATTACATTAATATGTCCTTCGTGAAGGATGTCTGTAGACATAGCAATATATACTGTTTTCATTTTTCAACCTCGCATTTAAATAATAAAGTAATTCATTTAATAAAACAATTTATTAAAAAGAAAGATTATTTGTTAAATATCTATTTTGTAGTAATTGTCACTCAATAGTATTGTGCTGTTTGTTCGTTTCTTTAATATGCTAATTGCAACAGCAAAACAAGAGCAAGCCACAAAACTAGCAATTATGATTTTCGAAGTAACAACAAACGCGAACAATCTAAATAAAAAGTCAGACAGAATAACCCATATAATAATTAGCCCTAGTACAAAGAAAAGAAACGGAATGCAATCAAACGCTTTAATTTGTGATGATATAAACGCTTTTTTATTTTTGATTGTAAATATAAAAACAATTGTGCTAATAACAATAAAAACTAAAGACATCAGCGGAATGTTGTTTTTTTGTATTTCACGAACTTTAATAACGTCGTTTCCATTGTTTTGCAAAAAGTTAATATCGTTATGATATGTTCTATTTGTAAGATATCTGGCGAAATAATAATCTAAGTACCTTTTATTACCAACAAAATCTCTTTTTGTAAAAATAGAAAGCAAATTATAGTTGTTATATAGTTCCTTAGTGGCGAATTCATAAGAAACGTAGATTTTGTCTTTCCCATAAATACTATCTAATGCTCCAATACTTTTATCGTCAACAATACCGATGATTTTAAAATCAAAGCCTTCAACAGAGATTGTTTGAAAATCAAATTCATCAACCGGAAAAGCGTTTGTAAAAAATGTTTTATTGACATAGCATTCGCTTGAATTCCACACTTTTGAAAAGGCCTGACCATCAGTTACTAAAAGATCGCAAATGTTTGGTGCAAGATATTTTTCTGAAGTCATTCCCGTATTGCTAGAAAAGAAATAAAATTGCGTAGAACCATAAGTTGAGTGGAATAAGGTTTTAATATAGTTGGTTGTAAAATAGTAGTTAAACTCATACCCGACATAAAAGTTGTTATTGTTAAGGAAATTAACACCTTTACAATCTTGAACCAAGACCGATGTTTTCTTGTTAGAAGATATGACCCTTGAATAGTATTCTGATGCGCTCACTTTGAATACACATCCCAAACAACTTCCGAGTGATAAAACCGAGAGGCTCAAGAAGAAATATACAATCAACTGGTAAAAATTTATGTGTTTTATAAACGCCGTCACTCGTTTCATATTAGAATCTCCATTCATAAGGAAAGGTTCCTAAAGAATTTTTGAGAAGGCAATCATACAAAAACAACGCCAAAAAAGAAGTAATTAATAAAAAGCTATAGCCATTTTTTAAAGTGATAAATTTTAATTTAACAGGCTTTAAATTTTTTAACACAGTTGGATAAAAAACCAAAATGGCCGGAGCAAAATAGAACCCAAATCTTGAAATTACATTTCCAAAGATTGAAGTTGATAAAAAGCAACAATAGAGCAAAATTGACCAAGAGCCTATTTTAAAATTTAGTTTTTCACAATTCTCTAAATCCGAAAAGCGCAAATATAAATAAAGGCTGACGATTAAAAATGAAAGATGAAACAACGAACCAAATGGGATGCCTTGAAAAACGCTTGTAATTTGATACGTTAAATCCTTTATTTCGTATATAAACGAAAAAAACCAAACCCCTAAAACCAAAGAGACTACATATATTAATAAATAGCATATGATTTGTTTTTTATTAAATTCGCCTTTGAAAAAGTACGAGATAAAAACAAGAGGAAAGACCAAGGAAGAAGAGTGAAAAAAACAAGAAACAAGCCAAACGGGAATAGATATTAACTTATAATATTTCTTGCCTTTGACAAAAATAAATAGAGCCATTGAGCAAATTGCCATTGCTATTGTTTGTCTCAAACCAGAAAGCGCCATTAGAAAAACAATGCTGAATACAAATAAAAGCAACGAAGAAAAAACATCTTCTGATGTAAAACGGATAAAACATCCATAAAGAGAAACAATGATTAAATACATAATCAACTGATATAAAAAGAACGACTGAGAAAAAAAGGAAAACAATAACATGCTTCCATAAAACGCAAAATCTTTCTTTCCCACCATTCTTTTCGATTTGCATGTTTCTTCAAAAGCCGTTCTATAACTCAAAGTATCAGTACCAACAGAATCATTTTTAAGTATCAGAAACAAAAAAATAACAAGCAATCCAACAATATAGAAAATGCTTTTAAGCTTTTTGTTTTCCGTTTTTTTGCCAAAAACAAAAATGATGATTTCGATTAGAATCAAAAGAAAATAAGGATAAGACCCAATAATGAAAGTCATTTTAAGTCCCTCATAAAGACATCAAAATATTCCTTGAAACTATCCACAACCAATTTGTTATTCTTCAAAACATTGTCTTTAAAACACTTGATGTATATATCACCTTTTTCGAGCAAACCTTCAATTATCCTATTAAAGACAGATAAATATTCTTCTTTGCGGTTATTTTCTATAACAAAACCATTTACACCGTCAATAATATATTTTTTTATATCACTAGTATTGGTCGAAATACACGGTATTCCATAGAGAAAACTCTCGGATAATTTTGTTGGAAATCCTGCTTCATTTGTTCTTGTTTTATTTCTAGGGATTACTGTAAACGTTGATTCAACAAGATGTTTAATACAGTCAGTATATGGTAGTTTGCCAAAGTATGATATACAGTCAGTGTCTTCTCCATTTGTCCCAACTATATTCAGTTTAAAAGCAATATTGGTTTGTGAGGAATTAATTAAACTTACAGCCTCGATTAACGCATCAAGAGATTCCTTTTTCTCCTTTTTACCAAACAGACCTCCAAAAAACAGATTGACTATATTCGAAGAAAAAGAGTTAGTTTCTTGTTTCTTCTCCAATGCAATTTTATCGGTAACAATTGTCGGGTAAACAACAGTTGAGTTACTATTCTTACAATGTTTGTCTAAAAAAGAGCTCGAAACAATAAAGTTTAAACGCTTTTTGCAAATAATATTCATCTGGTACCAAGTACTTAAATTTTTAATAATAGATCTTGAAAAATTCTCAAATCTATATGAATACCATTCATCAACATCAAGAACAAGACAAACGTTCTTTTTGGCACAAATGGAAATTAGCTTTCTTGTAATAAAAGATGGAATCGTACTATTAACAACCAAAATGTCGCCACTCGCTAATTGGCCAAGAATGCAGGAATAATAATTTATGGAAAAACAATAAGTAATCCATTCCTTTTTTGATTGAGGATATTTTAAAGTGTAGTATTTAAACCCATCAATCATTCCTTCTTCGTGACCTTCGTCTGAAAAACCAAACAAGACAGCCTCTCTGACATATTCGCTAAATAATTTTGCCAAACCAAGCGCACGATGACATGCAGCATTTTTAGTCAAAAACCTCATGCCGCCCAAAATATAAACTTTGTAATATATTTTTTCTTTTCCCATATTTCTTTGTGTATTATACTTAAACATATGAATGTTAGCAAGAAAATAAGGGTGCTTCAAATAAACTCTCACGTATCCGTTGCAACAAGCACTGGAAAGCAAGTGGTAGGTCTTCACAATTATTTTAAAACGCACGGAATCGACTCTTTTGTTGCATATTCGGAAGATGAAAACGCATTTGATGAACATTTTATAAATTATGGATGTAAAATCGACAAATATTTGTCAGCTCTTCTAACAAGATTATTTTCAAATAGATATGGACGTGGCAATCTATCAACTTCGAAACTAATAAGAATAGTTAAAAAGATAAATCCAGACATTGTTCATATCCATTGTATAAACTGTTATGACGTAAACATTTATAGTTTTTTAAATTTCTTATCAAAGAAAAACATACCAATTGTAATTACAGAACATGCTGAATTTTTTTACACAGGGTCTTGCAGCCATGCTTTTGATTGCAGTCAGTATGAAACTAGATGCACAAAGTGCCCCCGCTTGTTTTTTTCAACAAAATCATTTATCGCCACAAGCCCAAAAAGGCAATGGGTAAAAATGAAAATAGCTTTTTCAAAAATTAAAAGATGCGCAATCGCTTCTGTCTCTCCTTGGCTGATGGAGCGATCTAATAAATCGCCTATTTTAAATTGTTTTAGACATTTGTGTATATACAATGGAATAACTGAAGATACAACAAGTTCTCCGGTATTATCTAGCCCATATGGTAATAATTATTTTTTGTTTGTTTCATCTGATCCAAAAACAAAAAACAAGGGGATTAATCATTTGTTTGAAATCGCAAATACAATGCCAAACGACATTTTTTTGATAATTGGTAAAGTATACGATGAGACAAAAAAAGAAACTAAATCAAAAAATATAATTTTTGCTGGAGAAATTAAAGATCCAAATCTGCTAAATGAGATTTACAAAAACGCGAAAGCAACGTTGATACTAAGTAA
>JAQVOQ010000014.1 GCA_028702545.1 Clostridia bacterium | reverse complement strand
TTCCTTTAGCTGCTGCTGGTTTTGCCTTAATTACAGCTTGCATAACTACATCTAAATTTTCTGCTATTTTTTTAGCTCCAAAACTTACTTTACCTAAAATAACGTGCATATTGTTATTTTTATCTAGCCTATATTCAACTTTACCAGCTTTAACATCTTCAATTGCTTTTGCAACGTCTAAAGTTACTGTTCCACTTTTTGGATTTGGCATTAAGCCTTTTGGACCAAGTATTTTTGCAATTTGACCAACTTTTGCCATCATATCTGGTGTTGTAATACAAACATCAAAGTCTAACCATCCGCCTTTAATTTTTGCAATAACTTCTTCGCCTTCAACAAAATCTGCTCCTGCTTTTTCTGCCGCTTCTGCTTGAGCGCCTTTTGCGATTACTAATACTATAACCTTTTTACCTGTTCCGTGAGGAAGTACTACTACTCCTCTAACTTGTTGGTCAGCTTGCCTACCATCAACTCCTAGCTTAATGTGAAGTTCAACAGTTTCATCAAACTTAGCTTTTGCTGTTTTTGTAAGAAGTTCAACAGCTTCTGCTGTTTCATAAACTTTACCAAATTCAACAAGACTTAAAGCTTCTTTATATCTTTTTCCTTTTTGCATTTTAAAATGTCCTCCTGGTGGTTTTAACAAATGAAATTAAAAATTTTTTCATTCTCCCACTTATTCTTCTACAGTTACGCCCATACTTCTAGCGCTACCTGCAATAACTTTCATTGCTGTTTCAACATTAGTTGCATTTAAGTCTGGCATTTTTAACTCAGCAATTTCTTTTAATTGTGCTTTTGTAATTTTAGCAACTTTAGTTTTATGAGGTACGCCTGAACCTTTTTCAATTCCACATGCTTTTAAAATTAAAATTGCTGCTGGTGGAGTTTTTGTAACAAAGGTAAAAGTTCTATCCTCGTAAGCTGTTACAACTACTGGAATAATCATTCCTTCTTGACCTTTTGTTCTTTCATTAAATTGTTTTAGGAATTCCATTGTAGGAATACCATGAGGTCCTAATGCTGAACCTACTGATTGACCCGGTGTTGCCTTGGCAGCTGGTAATTGCAATTTAATTATTGCTTTAACTTTCTTTGCCATTTTTATCTCCTCGCCTTATATTAGGCTTTTTGTGGTTAAACGAAAATGCATTAAATAAAATTTACATTCTCTCCCACCTATTTAAACAAGCACTTTACTTGATTAAAATCATATTATATTTTTCTTACTTGGTCTAGTCCTAAATCTACTGGAGTTTCACGACCAAACATTTCAACATTAACTCTACATTTTTGATTATTTACATCAACACTTATAACAGAACCAATCATAGCATTTAGTGGTCCTTCTAAAACCTCAACTTTATCTCCTGCTTGAAGTGTGATATCAGCTTCAACTTTTTCAAGTCTCATCTTCATAATCTCTTCTTCAGTTAAAGGAAGTGGTCTTCCCTTAGGTCCTACAAAGCCTGTAATACCCCTAGTTCTAGTAACTGCATGCCAAATATCATCGCCATAAATCATTTTAACTAACAAGTAACTAGGCATAAGTTTTCTGCTTACTATTTGCTTTTTGCCATTCTTTTCTTCAATAACTTCTTCCATAGGAATAACTATATCAAAAATACGCTCTTGTAAATTAAATTTTTCTACAACTGTTTCTAAATTGATTTGTGCAACATTTTCATAACCCGAAAAAGTGTGTAGAACATACCATTTAGCCTCTTCATTCTCATCTATCATAATACTAAAAGATAGCTCAAACTTTAAATTTGAGCCTTCCCCCTCATTTATTTACTAAATACTATTAACTAAAAGCTCATATAAAAAGCTTAACAACCTATCTATTCCAAACAACACTACTGTAAAAACCAATACAAAACCAAGCACAATACCTGTTTGTTGTACTGTTTTTTTAAGAGTTGGGAAAGAAACTTTTTTAAGCTCTGATCCAACTTCTTTAAGTGTATGTTTTTTAACTTTTTGTGTTTTTACCTTTGTAGGAGTCTCTTTTGCCATAATAAAACTCTCCCTCTATAAAACTATTTTGTTTCCTTGTGAATTGTGTGTTTTTGACAAGTTGAACAGTATTTTTTTAGTTCAATTTTATCTGGTGTGTTCTTTTTATTTTTCGCGCTATCATAATTTCTTTGCTTACATTCTGTACAAGCTAAAGTCACTCTATCTCTCATGATTATACCTCTTAAAAAAATTAGCACCCTCAAGTGCTTGTTTATTATAGCACATAACACTAGTCGTGTCAAATATTTTTTTACTTATAAGTTGTTTATTTTTTAAAATATTCAAGCCCTATCGCCTCTCTGACTTTTGCTAAAATTTCATTGACAATAATACGAGTTTTTTTACTTCCCTCTTCTAACATATTATAAACATAGTCTAAATTTTTTGCATATTCTTCGCGTCTAGTTCTTATTGGCAATAAAAACTCGTCCATCACTTCAAACAGGTATTTCTTGCAAACAACATCACCTAGTCCGCCTTTGATGTAATGCTCTTTCATCGCTTGAATTTTAGCTTTATTCTTTCCAAAAACATCAAGATAAGTAAAAACCATATTGCCCTCTACTTGCCCTGGGTCCTCTACTCTTATGTGAAAAGGGTCTGTATACATACTAAATATTTTTTTGCGAAGCGTTTTAGCGTCATCAGACAAATAAATTGAATTATTCAAACTCTTACCCATCTTTTCGTTACCATCAATTCCTGGTAAACGCCTAGATAATCCGTCCTCGGGTACAATGCCTTCTGGCTTTTTAAAAGTTTCGCCGTATAGCGTATTAAAGCTTTGTGCTATTTCTCTAGTTAACTCTATCATAGGTAATTGGTCTTCACCTACAGGCACAACATCGGCATTAACGCTTAAAATATCAGCGGCTTGGCTAACTGGATAAGTAAAAAAGCCAGCAGGAATACTTTTTCCAAATTCTTTTTGACTAATTTCGGTCTTTACGGTTGGGTTACGCTCTAACCTTGACACTGTAACAAGATTCATAAAATAAAAAGTCAATTCGCAAAGTTCTGGTATTTGACTTTGCACAAATATTGTGCTTAATTTTGGGTCTAAACCAACGGCCAAGTAGTCAAGCGCTACTTCAATGATGTTTTCTCTAACTTTTGCAGGATTTTTTGCATTATCTGTTAATGCTTGCATATCAGCAATCATAATAAAGCTCTCATATTCACCCGAGTTTTGCATCTCTACGCGTTTTTTTAGTGAACCTACGTAATGGCCTATATGAAGTTTTCCTGTTGGCCTATCTCCTGTTAGTATTCTTTTTTTCATAATAAAAATCCTTTATAAAATCAAATTTATGCTTTTATTATATAGTAAAAACTTATACTTTGCAACAAAAAAACACTTGCACAAACGGCCAAGTGTTTTTAAATTTTATTATAATATGTCGTTTTTCTTAAAGTGCATATGTGAATATAGAAGTGCCACAACAGTGATTGCACTAAAAATAAGCAATGTCGGTGCGTCAACTGCACTAACACCATCTTTTATAACAGTTAATGTTTGTGTTCCTTCTGTTTTACCCATGATATAAGTAAATGGAGTAAAATACTTTAAAAATTCAACATCGGTAGCAATTTTTGAAATAATAGCTAGAATATAACTAAAGAATGCAAATCCTATTGCTATACCAATAGAAGCATTTTTCCTTGCAATGCCTGCAATAGCAAAACTAATAAGTCCAATTTGAAGGTGTATCACTAAGGCGACACCCGCATAAATTAAAAAGTTTAATAAACTAAATGTAAAAGCACCTTCTATTATATACATCATAACAATACTAGTACCCATAGCAATTAAATTAACTAAAAATATGTTGACTATTAAAATTAACATTTTAGTTCTAAAAATACTTCCTTTTGATACCGGTTGAGAGTATAGAAATTCTGCACTACCGTCTTTAATTTCTTTTTTTATTAAGTTAATGCCTAAAACTCCCGCATAAATAGCACCGACCAACATATAAGTTTGTCCACCTTCCATTGCAAAATAATCGGCAATATTTTCTGGCATTCCGCCCATAGAGTTAATAAAATTAATCATTTCTGGCGACATGCTAGCAAGCATATCTGCATACATCTCTTGTACGCTTGGATAAAGTGCTAAAACTAATATCATAATTGCGGCAATAACAATTGATATTGTAAGCCAACCTTTAAAATTTTCTTTATATTGTTGATTAAATACAATACGGTTAAAAAAACTTTTTCCGCTTTGAGCGTTTGCTCTTTTACTCTTTTTTTGTTCGTAATATTTTAACATAATTCATAAACTCCTTATTCGTAAAAATGTAGGAATATTTTTTCTAGGTCGCCGTCTACAATGTTCAAGTTGACAATATCAAGTTTGTTTAAGTAATCTATTAGCGTCCTCATATTTCCGTTATAATTAAAAGTATATAATTTACCTTCTTTTTTAAAGTTTGATATTCCAGATAAATTAATTTCTTCTATCTCGCTTTTGTCGGTTTGAAAACTAATCTCTTTTAAATATTTGTCTTTTAAGTTTTTCATCTCTTCAACGGCAATAATTTTACCATCTTTAATAATGGCAACTCTATCACAAAGCCTTTGTACTTCGCTTAAAATATGGCTAGAGAGTAGCACCGTTGCACCTTTTTTATTTTCTTCTCTTATAACCTCAAAAAAAGTTTGTTGCATTAACGGATCTAGCCCCGTTGTTGGCTCGTCTAAAATAATAAGTTTTGGATTACTCATAATAGCGTTAACTATTCCAACTTTCTTTTTGTTGCCTAAACTTAATTCCTTAAACTTTTTGTTTAAATTAAGTTCAAACCTAGTAGCTAACTCGTCAATTCTACCAAACCCTCTGCCACCTCTTAAATTAGCCGAAAACTCTAAGACTTCACGCACTCTCATATTTGGGTGCATAAAAACTTCACCGGATAAATATCCAACGCTTTCTCTGGCCTCTACGCCCATCTTGTAGCCATCAGAGCCAAATATTGCAGTGTAACCCTCGGTTGGTTTAATTAAGCCTAACATAGCCCTAATAGTAGTGCTTTTACCTGCGCCGTTCGGACCAATAAAGCCAAAAATCTCGCCTTCTTTTACATTAAAAGTAACATCTTTAACGCCGACCTGTTTTCCATACATTTTTTTAAGGTTTTTAATTTCTACTGGTATCACGCCAAATGCCTCCTAAAAAATTATTGTTATTACTTATTATTATAAAACAATTTGCCTTTTAAGTAAAGCGAGTAGTAAAAATAAAATATTAACAAAAAAAATTAAAAACACTATTTACAAATTGAACTTTATATGCTAAAATAAATCTATATAAATATAAAGATATAAATAATTAAGGAGTTAATTATGTACACAGATCAAGAAATTAATGAAATGACACCAAAAATCAATCCTATAATCACGCAAGCAAAAAGTTGGGATACTAAGTTATCTGATGATGAGTATAATAAACTTGCTGCAAAGTATGATGCATGGGCAGTTGAAATGGCTGATTATATAGAAGAAGCTTATGGTAAAGGTTGTGGGCTTGAATTTAGAAGACTTTTTAGAATACAAGAGGATTTTTTAATTATAAGTGCAGGTTTTAAATTAGATTTAAATGCTATGACGAAGATAATTAAAACAAGCGTTAAGGATGACAGTAAAAATTTTCTTAACCAACCTGTTGTTAAAAAGTTATTGCCAGTTAAAGAAAGCATTTCTCTTATAGCTTTTGCAGCACAAACTATGCGTGATGCTAAAAACCCTGAAAAGGATAATCTTAAATCATCACAACTTATAGAAGTTAATCGTAAATTAAATGCTCAAATGAAATTAATTTTACCTCTTCTAGCAAAAGATGGTTTTTCATTATTAAAGCCTTATGAAAAATTAAAATTAGACTGTGAAACTAATAATAAAAATCCAAAAGCGTTAGAATCTGAAAAAAAGTTAAATTATTTAGCAAAAGTAGCAGTTGGTATCAATAAAAAAGTATCTGCCAACACAGCTGATTATACATCTATCTTGGAAAAATAAATTTAAAAAAAAGATGTTTTATAACATCTTTTTTTTATTTAATAGTTTGGAATACCCTCAATTTCTTTTGCAGATTCTATTCTTATTGGAGCAGGACTATCTTTTTCTTTTAAAAGAGGTGTGTTACCTTTATCATTTACTTGTATATCTTCTTTTATATTCTCTGTTTCTTTCTTTGGGACTTCTTTTCCTGCTATTTCATCTTGACCCGAAGCAAATGCTTCAATATCATCTACAGCTTTAATTGGAATTACTGGCTTTGCCGACTCCATCTTATTATTAATAGTTCTTTGTTTCATCTTTTCAACATCATCATTTTTTATTGCAACAGTAGGCTCTAATTGTATTAAACTTTCTTTATCAATCTTAGCAACTGGTGTTTTAGCAACTTCATTTTTGTTTTCTTCTTGATTTTTAGCTTGAATAATTACAACCTGTTCTGGCAATACTTTTGACTTAAACATATCAGTTTTTGCTCTATCAATTTCCATTTGAGACACATTAATATAAGCTTTTTCTGCATTTCTTAATTTTTCTAATAAAGTTTTATCCATTGATTTTTTAGTTTCGTCTAATATCTTATCAATTAGTTGGTTCATTCTTGAATAATAATTAGGAGATTTTTCATCTAAAAACATTTTATTAATCTTCTTGAATTCTAATTGCAATCTTACTAAAATAGATTTTCCAAAACCTGTATCTTGACTTAAAGCTTCTATCCTTGCCTCATAAAATTCTTTTTCTGTTTTATTTAAACCAACTTCTGATAATTTTTTTAACTCAGCTAAATAATTTTTTCTTGCAAGAATTTCAGTAATATCATCTTCTAGCTTTTTTCTACCTTTATAGTCGTCACCACTTAGTATGTTAAAAGCGGAGTAAACTTTTTCTAAAAAATCAGCGTTATAAACATCGGTATAAATACCTATTAGTACAGTATTTATGTTTTGATAATAACCACCCACTTTATCAATAGGTTCTAATAATTCTAATGTTGCTACTGCTTCGCCTTGCTTTGCACCTTGTCTGTTTATTTTAACAGCAAACTCTAAAACACCAAACTCTTTTATTTGTTTAGAAGAAGTACAAAAAAGAGTTTTACCATAACTATGTTGCATAATTTTAGTTACCTGAATTAATTCATTAACGATTTCACGCTTTAAAACATAGTTGCCTTTTTCGTTAAAATCACCAAGCATGTAATTATTTAAAACATCATTAGATTGTACTTGTTTATAATAATTTATTTCGGCTGGATCAACTAAAACGCCACCTTCTATGTCAACCCTTTTATATTGCAATTGAACATTACTACTCATAATATACCTCTAATCAATAATTATTAAAATTATTGTACCACAAACAAAATAAAATTACAAACAACTTTTTAATATGTGCAGACTTGCATATTAAAAAAAGACATAGTTAATATGTGCAAAATCTAGGTAAAAAAAGCAGTTAAATAAATTTCTATTAGTGTGCCTTTGTTAAAACTCACGCATTTTAATAAAAAACAGCTAGATAAACTAACTGTTTTTTATTTTAATTATTTAGTGTACTAAATAAATTTTTAGATTGCAGTAAGGTCGAGGCTCGGCTTGTGTTTTAAGGCAGATACTCACATATGTGACTGGATAGAAAAAGTTTTAAATGCTTATAATTTAATAAAGAACAAGACTCGGTTGGCTTTGTCAAGATTGAGTTAAATTAAAACAAATATTAATTTTTATAAAAAAAGCAGTTAAATAAATTAACTGCTTTTAAAATTTTTATTTTAGGAAATTTCAAGGCTCGGCTTGTGTTTTAAGACAGAAACTTAGTTACCTAAGTGACTGATTTAAAACGCAAGGCAGAAACGCCGAAATTTTCAAAATAGGAATTTTAAAACTATTTGATAACTTTAACTACAACACCAGAACCAACAGTCCTTCCGCCTTCACGAATAGCGAACCTTAGTCCCTCTTCAAGAGCGATTGGAGTAATTAGTTTAATATCCATATTAATGTTATCGCCAGGCATAACCATCTCAACGTCTTTTGGAAGTTGAATAGAACCTGTAACGTCAGTAGTTCTGAAATAGAATTGTGGACGGTATCCATTAAAGAATGGAGTATGACGGCCACCTTCTTCTTTCTTCAATACGTATACTTGACCAGTAAATTCAGTATGAGGAGTAATTGAACCAGGAACGGCTAATACTTGACCTCTTTGAATTTCATCTCTTTGAATACCACGAAGTAGTAAACCAACATTGTCACCTGATTGTGCTTGGTCTAGTAATTTTCTAAACATTTCTACACCAGTAACAACTGTTTTCTTATTCATTCCCATACCAACGATTTCAACTTCTTGACCAACTTTAACAATACCTCTGTCAACTTTTCCAGTTGCAACTGTACCACGGCCAGTAATTGTGAAAATATCCTCAATAGGCATTAAGAATGGTTTTTCAGTATCTCTAATTGGATCTGGAATAAATGAATCTACAGCATCCATTAACTCATCTATACATTTTAAATCTGGGCTGTCAAGATTACCTTTTTGAACTGCTTCAAGTGCTTTTAAAGCTGAACCTTTAATAACTGGAGTGTCGTCGCCTGGGAAGCTATATGAACTTAAAAGTTCTCTAATTTCCATTTCAACTAGTTCTAATAACTCAGGATCATCTACTTGATCAGTTTTGTTCATAAATACAACGATGTATGGAACGCCAACCTGACGAGCAAGCACGATGTGTTCTCTTGTTTGAGGCATTGGTCCATCTGCAGCCGATACTACTATAATTGCACCGTCCATTTGAGCGGCACCTGTAATCATATTCTTTACATAATCTGCGTGACCTGGACAGTCAACGTGTGCATAGTGACGATTTTTAGTTTCATACTCTACGTGAGAAGTATTAATTGTAATACCTCTTTCTTTTTCTTCTGGGGCTTTATCAATTGCATCATAAGCCATAGCTTGTGCTTGACCTTTAGTAGCAAGATAAGATGTAATAGCCGCAGTTAAAGTTGTTTTACCATGATCAACGTGGCCAATTGTACCAATGTTAACATGGGCTTTGTTTCTTTCGAATTTAGCTTTTGCCATTTTAAATTTCTCCTTAAATCTTTTTTTATTTTTTAATTTGTTTAATATATTAATAAATTTTGCTTATTTTGTCAATAGAATTGAATAACATAAGCAAATATTTAATTAACAAAATTATTTTTTAATTTTTTCGCCAATGATCTTTTCTGCAATATTTCTTGGAACATCTGCATAATGGCTAAATACCATTGAGAAGGTGCCTCTTCCTTGAGAAGAACTTCTTAAATCAGTAGCATAACCGAACATATCTGATAGTGGAACTAGTGCGTCAACAAATTGAACACCATTCTTATCTTCACTGCCTTGAATTAAACCACGACGAGAAGTAAGTCCACCCATAACATTTCCTAAATATTCATCAGGCACTTCAACCTCAACTTTCATAATAGGTTCAAGCAGTGTAGGTTGAGCAAGTCTAGCAGCTTCTTTAAAAGCCATACTTCCTGCAATTTTAAACGCCATTTCTGAAGAGTCAACATCATGATAGCTACCATCTAGTAGTGTGATTTTAAAATCAACCATTTCGTAGCCTGCTAAAATTCCGTTTTTGCTAGCTTCTTGAATACCATTATTGATTGGTTGAATATACTCTTTTGGAATTGATCCACCAACAATTTTATCAATGAATTCATAACCTTTGCCAGGTTCTTGAGGTTCAATAGTAATCCAGCAGTGTCCATATTGACCTTTACCACCTGATTGCTTAATATATTTACCCTCTGCCCTAGCTGATTGCCTAATCGTTTCACGGTAACTAACTTGTGGACGACCAACATTGGCATCTACTTTAAATTCGCGTCTTAACCTGTCAACAATTATCTCTAAGTGTAACTCTCCCATACCTGCAATAATAGTTTGACCTGTTTCTTGATCGGTAAAAGTTTTAAAGGTTGGGTCTTCTTCGGCTAACTTGATTAAGCCTAAAATCATCTTCTCTTGGTCATTTTTAGTTTTTGGTTCAATTGCTTGGTTAATAACTGGCTCAGCAAATGACATACTTTCTAGCATAATGGGATATTTCTCATCGCATAGTGTGTCGCCTGTTGTTGTATCTTTTAGTCCTACAATTGCTCCAATGTCTCCCGCTCTTAATTCATCTATTTCTAAACGATTATTTGAGTGCATTTGAACAATTCTTCCAACTCTTTCTTTTTTGTCTTTTGTTGAATTATAAACATAAGAACCAGCTTGTAAAACTCCACTATAAACCCTAAAGAATGCTAATCTTCCAACAAATGGATCTGTCATAATTTTAAAAGCAAGACCAGCTAGTGGTTCCTCATCAGAACTATGCCTTAATTCTTCCTCTTTTGTATATGGATTGATACCATTAATTTGTTTAACATCTAGTGGGTTTGGCATGTAATCAACAATTGCATCAAGCAAATTTTGAACACCCTTATTTCTAAGTGCCGAACCACAAGTAACTGGAGTAAAACTCATATCAATAGTTGCTTTTCTAATGCCTGACTTAATTTCATCTCTAGTTAATTCTTCGCCTGCAAAGAATTTTTCAAGTAATAGGTCATCAGTTTCTGAAACTGCTTCAATAAGTTTTGCACGATATTCAGCTGCTTTTTCTTTATATTCAGCAGGAATTTCAATAACTTCAAAATCATTACCTAGTTCATCTTTATAAATTGTAGCATTCATATCTATTAAGTCTATAATACCTTTAAAATTAGCCTCGGCACCAATAGGTAATTGAATAGCTATTGGGTTTGCTCCAAGTCTAACTCTCATACTTTCTAATACTTTATAAAAATTAGCATCATCCCTGTCCATTTTGTTAACAAACGCCATTCTAGGAACGTGATACTTATCAGCTTGACGCCAAACTTTTTCTGATTGTGGTTGAACACCACCTCTAGCACAAAAAACTGCAACAGCTCCGTCTAGAACTTTAAGACTTCTTTCTACCTCAACAGTAAAATCAACGTGGCCCGGAGTATCAATTATGTTAATCTTTTTTCCTTTCCATGTGGTCGTAGTACAAGCGCTGGTAATTGTAATACCGCGTTCTTGTTCTTGAGTCATCCAGTCCATTGTTGCAGCGCCTTCGTGAACTTCACCAATTTTATGAACGCGACCTGTATAGTAAAGAATACGTTCAGAAACAGTGGTCTTTCCAGCATCAATATGTGCCATAATACCAATATTTCTTGTATCTTCTAATGCAAATTTACGCATAATTTTCTCCCTTTATTAGTAACGGTAATGAGCAAATGCTTTATTTGCCTCCGCCATTCTGTGTATTTCTTCTTTTTTCTTGAATGTTCCGCCTGTCCCATTATAAGCATCAACAATTTCTGCTGCTAACTTAGCGTCCATATCATATTCACTTCTCTTACGAGCAAAGTTTACCATCATTCTAATTCCTAGAGTTTGCCTGCGCTCAGGTCTAACTTCCATAGGAACTTGATATGTTGAACCACCAACTCTTCTAGCCTTAGTCTCTAAAACTGGCATAACATTTTCTAATGCTTTTGCAAAAGCCTCAAAACCGTTTGTGCCTAATTTTTCTGCTGCTTTATCAAATGCTGAATAAACGATGCTTTGAGCTATACCCTTTTTACCGTTTAGCATTATTTGGTTAATTAATTTAGCAACTACAACGCTATTAAATTTAGGATCTGGTAGTACACTTTTCTTTGGAATCGAATTTCTTCTTGGCATGTGTTTACCTCCTTAAAAAATTGTTTTTATATTAAAAACTTTTTTATTTTATAAAATTATTTTGGTTTTTTTGTGCCGTATTTACTTCTAGAATGTTTTCTATTAACAACTCCAGCAGTATCTAGTGCACCACGAATTACATGATAACGAACACCTGGTAAGTCACGAACTCTTCCACCACGGATAAGAACAACACTGTGCTCTTGTAAGTTATGTCCTACACCAGGAATATATACTGTACCTTCTTCGCCGTTAGATAACCTAACTCTAGCAATTTTTCTTAAAGCTGAATTTGGTTTTTTAGGAGAAGTTGTGGTAACAGATAAACAAACGCCTCTTTTTTGTGGAGACTCGTTTAGAATAGGTGTATTAGATTTTTCTACTTTCCTTTGTCTACCATGTCTAACTAATTGGTTAATTGTTGGCATTACCTGCCCTCCTTATAATTTTTCAAAAAAATTAATTTTGTTGAAATTTTCTAAACAACCCGAAAAGAAAATTTCCTAGTTCATAACCGCAAGTGCTGACGCGTTCACATCAATTCTCGCAATATTACCTAACTCCTCTTTTGAAGTTGCTAAATAAATTTGAACATTTTTTGCTTTGCACAAGTCTATAATCGGTTCAATAACCGAAACTTCTGCATCCTTAGCTAAAATAACGCATTGCATTTTATCTAAGGAAAATATAATAGCCTTTAATACTTGTTTTTTACCAACAAGGATTAAAGAGTTATTAACTTGTTTTTTAAGTTCGTCTAAGTTTAGTTCTTTCACATTCATTCCTTCACAGTTTACTGCAAAAAATTGCTACAGACGTAACGCTATGTATTTTAGCAAAATTACGTGTCAATGTCAACAGTTTTGTTAATTTAGTGCTAATAAAAATATAGCTTTTGTCCTCAATTCTTATTCTTTGTGTAAAACTAAAAAATAATTAATATATTAATAAAAAAAACCTTTAAATTTTTAAAGGCTTTAAATGTTTTTAATTAAAAAAATTATTTTAAAGTTGCATTTACTAAAAGAATAATATTGCCTTCATTTTTTTTAGCCGTCGCCAAATAAGTGCTAGCCTCTTCTGGTGTTTCGTCAAATTCAACAACGCACTCAAAATAAGCTTCCAAAAATTCCTTTGCTTTTAAAAAGGCTTCTTCAACAGTATCCCCTTCTGTATATATATCAAGGTCATCAAAAGCGACCGTGTAACAATTGGTTTCTTCATTGAAGTATAGAATGATTGGATAAACAAATTGCTTCATTTAAAGCTCCTTATCAAATACTAAGCTAATATTATTTTAACATATTAAATGTCTTTTGTAAAACTGTTTATAAATAATTTTTTTGTTAATTAAACTAATTTAATAACAAAAAAAACTAGTTAAAACTAGTTTTTAAAATTATTTGTTAATTATGCGTTAACTTCTTCTAATGTTTCAGCCGTTTGAGTTGTTGAATTAGCTTTAACATTTAAGCCCTCAGCTTCCAGCTTGTTTTCTGGGAATAAGTTAGCTATCATTTCGTTTACAAAATTTTTGTCTAAAATACTAGCATTTTGAAGTTCTGTTAAGTTTTTAGCAAAAGCTTCAAATAAATCATTTTGTGCTGATAAAGTAAACATTACTAGCACTTGATCACGAAACGCATTAATTCTGCTCTCAAACACATTGCCTGTTTTAGCTTGTTCAACTAATGCTTGTTCATTATAATCATTTACAAAATTTTTGCCATTTTGAGTTTTAGTTAATTGATTTACGCTCTCTGAATTAAGTAAATTTTCCTCTAACTTATAAGCATTTAATAAATTTGTATTTTCATCTTTATAATCAGCTATTTGAGCAAAATATTTTTTTTCATAAAAACCATCTAGTCCTAAGTCATTTTTAGGATTAAATTTTAACACGCCAGTTGCAGTCTCGCCAACAAAACTATGTGTTAATGCTGCAAAAGCTAATTCATACTTTTTCTCTCTACTTAGTGTAGCTCTCATATATATCTCCTTAATAATAAGTAATTGACTTTTAATTAGTCTTATTTTAACACATAAAAGTCTACTTGTAAATACCCAATTTAAAAATAATTATTTATGTTTTTTTTCATTATTTGCATTGGTATTATATCACAGTAAAAAAATAATGCAAGTGTTATTTTATTATCATAATTTAGCTTTAAAAAAAACTTAAAGGTTGCCCTTTAAGTTTTTAAAGTTTAAATTATACCGCCTGCAGCAGCATCACCATCATCATCTTGATTTGCTATATTATCATAAGGATTATAATCTTTTGATAATAGTTTTGGCATAATATCTCTATATTTTTTTATGCCTGTACCTGCTGGGATTAATTTACCAATAATAATATTTTCTTTTAATCCTTTTAGAGGATCTAATTTGTTTTGAACAGCCGCTTCGGTCAATATTCTTGCTGTTTCTTGGAATGAAGCTGCGCTTAGGAAGCTATCAGTATTTAAACTAGCTTTTGTAATACCTAGAAGCACACGTTTTGCAGTTGCAGGAATTTTTCCGTCCATAACTGCTTTTTCATTTACTTCTTCATATCGGCTTACGCTAATTAATGAGCCAGCTAAGAACTCTGTGTCGCCTGAATCTATAATTTCAATTTTATCAAGCATTTGCCTTATAATTATCTCTAAGTGCTTAGGATTTAGGTCAACTGATTGTTTTGCATAAACACCTAAAATCTCATTTATAATATAATTTTGAACGCTTTTAATACCTTGAGTTCTAATTAAATCTTTAGGGTTGATAGGTCCTTTTGTTAGAGGCATACCAGGTTTAACCTTGTCGCCTTTTTCTACTGCTAACATACTACCATAATTTAGTGTATAAGCTACTTCTCCACCATCAGTTTTAACAGTAACTTGTTTTTGTTTTCCAACATTACTAATATCAGATATTACACCCATAACTTCACTAATCGTAGCAACACCCTTAGGATTTCTTGCTTCAAACAACTCTTGAACTCTTGGAAGACCTGAGGTGATATCAATACCACCAGATGCAACACCACCGGTATGGAAGGTATTCATTGTAAGCTGTGTACCTGGTTCACCAATCGCTTGACCAGCTACAATACCAACGGCTTCACCAATGCTTGCAAGTTTGTTAGTAGACATATCTCTACCGTAACATTTAGAGCAAATTCCCTCTTTAGCACGACAAGTTAAGCCTGTTCTAATTTCAACTTCTTTAATGCCAGCTTTTTCAATTTTTGAAGCTGCTTTTTCTACTATAAGTTTGTTTGATTCAACTATTACTTCACCGGTATTTGGGTCAACAATATCGTTAACCGAAACTCTGCCAACAATTCTATCAGCAAGTGACATAATAGGAGTATCATCAACTACAACTGCTGCTACAGATAAACCTTTAATTTTTTGGTTTGCCTCAATAAAGCAATCGTCTGTTGTTATTGTAATTTCTTGAGCAATATCAACTAGCCTTCTTGTTAAGTAACCTGCATCTGCTGTTTTAAGTGCCTTATCGGCAAGACCTTTACGGCCACCACGGGCAGAAATAAAGTAATCAAGTGGAGTTAGTCCTAATCTATAGTTGCTTTTAACTGGAATATCAATTTTTGCACTACCTGCAATAGACATAATTCCACGCATACCACAAACTTGGTTCAACTGACTTGGATTTGTTCTTGCTTTAGAGGTTGCAATCATATTAAGTGGGTTAAAGGTATCAAGGCCATCTTTAACGGCTCTTTCTACTCTACCTGTAGCTTGACCCCATAAACTAATATTTTTTTCCATTTTCTCATCAAGAGTGATAAGTCCACGCCTATAAATCTTTTCATTTTGGTCAACTAGTTGTTGTGTCTCGGCAATAATAGATTCTCTTTCAGCTGGGATTTCCATATCAAATACATTGATAGTAAGTGCGCCGATAGTAGAATATTTATAACCAAGTGACTTAATTTCATCTAATATTTTTGCAGTTTTTGTTGAGCCATGTCCGTTATAAATTGCCGAAACAATTTTACCAAGTTCGCTTTTACCAACAGCAAAATCTACTTCATATAAAAGTACATTTTCTTTTTTACTTCTATCAATAATTTCAAGGTCTTGAGGAATTACTTTGTTAAAAATTGCTCTTCCTAGTGTAGTCTTAATTCTTTCTACAATTAGTTTACCTTCAAAATTACCATATCTTCTAATAAAAATTGATGCTTGAAGTTCAATATCTTTATTAAAGTAAGCAAGCATAGCTTCTTCTTCAGAAACGAATACTCTTCCCTCACCTTTTGCATTTGGTTTTGCAATAGTTAAGTAGTAAGTACCTAGAACGATATCTTGTTGAGGTGTAACAATTGGCTTACCATCAGATGGTTTAACAATGTTATTGCTAGCAAGCATTAAAAATCTTGCTTCACTTCTTGCTTCTAAACTTAGTGGAACGTGAACTGCCATTTGGTCACCATCAAAGTCGGCGTTGAAGCCTGCACAAACAAGTGGATGAAGTTTAATAGCATTTCCCTCTACTAAAACAGGCTCAAATGCTTGAATACCTAATTTATGAAGAGTTGGAGCACGGTTTAATAGTACTGGATGATCTTTAATAATATCATCTAGAATATCCCAAACAATAGGTTTTTCACGCTCAACCATTCTTCTTGCACTTTTGATGTTGTAAGAAGCATTTTGCACTACTAATTTATGCATAATAAATGGTTTAAATAGCTCTAATGCCATTTGTTTTGGAAGACCACATTGATACAGTTTTAATTCTGGTCCTACAACGATAACTGCACGACCTGAATAATCTACACGCTTTCCTAATAAATTTTGACGGAAACGTCCTTGCTTACCTTTCAAACTTGCTGCAATAGATTTTAACTCTCTGTTTTTAGCACCACCAGTAACTGCTTTACCGCGTTTACCGTTGTCAAATAAAGCATCAACTGCCTCTTGAAGCATTCTTTTTTCGTTTCTTACAATAACTTCTGGAGCACCTAAGCCCATAAGCTTTTTAAGACGAATATTGCGATTAATTACCCTTCTATATAAGTCATTTAAGTCGTTGGTTGCAAATCTGCCACCATCAAGTTGTACCATTGGCCTTAGGTCTGGTGGTAATACTGGAATAACATCCATAATCATCCACTCAGGTTTTGCACCACTTTTGATAAATGACTCTAATATCTTAATTCTTTTACTTAATTTAAGTTTTTTAGTTTCTCTAGCATCTACTAAATCTTCTTTTAAAATGCTAACCTCTTTTACTAAATTTACTCCCTTTAAAAGTTGTTTAATAGCTTCTCCGCCCATTCCCACTTTAAATGAGTTAGGGCCAAATTCTTCAACTGCTTTTCTGTACTCGCTATCAGTTATTACTTGCATTTTTTCAAATTCAGTAGTTCCTGCATCTAAAACAACATAGTTAACATAATATAAAACTTGCTCTAAACTGCTAGTTTTCATATCTAGAACTAAACCAATTTTAGATGGATTGATTTTGAAAAACCAAATATGAGAAACAGGTGTTGCTAGTTCAATATGTCCCATTCTTTCTCTTCTAACGCTACTAACTGTAACCTCAACGCCACATTTGTCACAAACTACACCTTTATAACGAATTCTTTTATATTTACCACAACTACATTCATAATCTTTTCTTGGACCAAAAATGCGTTCGCAAAACAAGCCATCCCTTTCAGGCTTTTGAGTACGATAATTTATAGTTTCGGCCTTAGTAACCTCTCCAAAAGACCATTCTCTAATCTTTTCTGGTGAAGATATACCAATTTTTATTGCATTAAAATTGCTTAATTCAAACATTCTTTTTCTCCTAATTTTTAACTGCGTACTATGTTTATATTTTAATAAAATTTTTACTCGTCAAACATTCCATCATCGTCAAATAAATCTTCAATTCCATCATTTGAATCTTTTTCAAATACAAAACTTTCTAATTCTTCTTCTAGACCTAAACTAATGTCTTTTAATTCTTGGTCAATGCTGTTTGATAAGTTTAATACTTCTTCATCAGCTGTAATTTCATTTACTGATAATTCTTTATTATCTTCTGTTAAAATTTTAATATCAAGTCCAATGCTTTGGAATTCTTTAACAAGCACTCTAAACGCCTCAGGCACGCCAGGCTCGCTCATAGGTTCGCCCTTAACAATTGCCTCATAAGCTTTTGTTCTACCTGCTAGGTCGTCTGATTTAACCGTTAACATCTCTTGTAATAAGTGAGATGCACCATAAGCTTCTAGTGCCCACACTTCCATCTCTCCAAATCTTTGACCACCGAACAT